>JBBQHV010000207.1:0-4079 GCA_038324295.1 Chthoniobacterales bacterium | reverse complement strand
CGAGCAGCTCTCGCGCAGCCCGCGACCGCTCCCGCGGATGGAGTTGAACCCGGCGGTGAAAAACATCCACGACTTCCGTTTCCAGGATTTCACCCTCGTCGGCTACGAACCGCATCCCGCGATCAAGGCGCCGATCGCTGTCTAATTGTAGGGCGACCCGCCTAAGGCGGGTTGCCGAGATTCTGAACCGAGGCAGGCGACGCCTTCGCCGATCGCCTAACGACAACCGCGGCCGTGCAGGAGAGCGGGATGGCGGTCTGCTGCGGCGGGATCGTGGGAATGGGCGAGAGCGCGGAGGACCGGCTGCGCATCCTCGAAGTGCTGAGCGATTTCGATCCGCCGCCGGAGAGCGTGCCGATCAAATGTCTCATGGCGATGCCGGGCACACCGCTCGCGGACGCGGCTCTCCCGGGAAGGCCAGGCGCTTTGTTTTTTCGCGGGCGCGAACTCGATCTTCTACGGCGACAAACTGCTCACGGCGGAAAATCCGGCGGCCGATGCGGACGTGGTTTTGCTCCGCCAGCTTGGGCTGGCGATCGAGCCTAACGAGATGGCTGGCGTGATGTAGCGTGCGCTGTCTCAGCGCATCGGGAGTGCAAGGGAGAGTCCGCTGAGACAGCGGACGCTACAAGTTTGCGATTGACCGCCTCTCGCCGCGCCCGCTACTTTTCTCCGAGATGAAAGCCATCCTCGGTTCGCTCCTCTGCTACGTCCTGTTTGCCTCCCAATGTTTCGCGATCAAAGGTGGGCCGGTTTATCCGGGCGGAACGGTCAATGTTACAGGTAATTTCGCTGGCGTCCTAAACCCCACGAAGACCGGCGTCAATGCTCTTGGAATCTTCACCGTTTCCATTCCTCTCACCGGGTTGGCGAGCGGCTCTTTTCTCATCTTCCAATCCGGCCGCACTTTCGTAGGGACTATTCAAGGGCTTGCCGATCCGAGAACTGCCACATTGAAGGCAGTGGTACAGGGTATTCCAGTAGTTACGCAGACCGACCCGACCGGCCCCGGAGGTATCATCATCACGACCTTGAATGTCCACGCAGATGGTCTTCTCGAAGCGCAAATCAAAGCGCCACCTGCTTCCAACTTTTTCAACTCGAGAACTCTGTTGACTGGAACTTCATCCATCACCGTGACAATTGCTGGCGAAGTTGACTCAATCCTGGATTTTGACGTCGATGGCTTCTTTCAATCGGCGGCCGGCTAACTCGCAGCGGCTCGCGATTTAACGGAGCCGAGTCTCGTGAGCCCGCTATCTCGGCGCGCATTTACGTTGCTCGAGCTTTTCATCGTTCTCGCCATCATTGGCATTCTCGCGACCATGCTCATCCCGGTTTACGCCGGGTTGCGCAGCCGAGCGCAGCGCGTGCAGTGCATCGAGAATCTGCATAGCCTTTACATCGCCGCCGATCTTTGCGTGCAACGCAACGGCTCCTGGCCGCAAATTCCCCGGACGGGCGGCGCGGATTCCGCCGATTTCGCGAATGCCTGGGTCGCCGCGCTCGCTCCTTTCGGTCCGACCCAGCAGACCTGGATTTGCCCAACGATACAACAGCTCCTGCATAATCCCGATTATACCCGGCCGGCGGAGGCTCGGCTCGACTACATACCGATGAGCTTCGACGACAAGCCGATCACGCCGCATCGCTGGCCGCGCCAGCCGTGGTTTCTCGAGGTGGGTGACGTCCATGGCAACGGCAACCTGATCATCTTTACTGATGGCAGCGTGAGCGAATCGCGCGATCTCGTTCCGAAATAAAAATTCTTGCCGGGAGGAAGTTGATTCCGGCAAAGTGTTCCTCCCGCCGAAGAAACCGCGCTGCCGCTCACCAGGACATGCTGAACCTGTTCCCCCGCTTCGCCCGCTCGCTGATTCTTTGCGGCCTCGCTCTGTGGCTGAGCGCCGTCTGCGTTTCTGCGCAAACCGAGCCGGCCGGGTTGCTTCTCTATCAGGAGCCGGCGACCTCCTACACGGAGGCTTTTGAATATCGCAGTTTCCGGCAGGATAACGCGCTCTATTCGACGCTCGTGACCCCCGATGGCCGGAGCAAGAAATTGAAGTCCGGCGGTGTGTTGGCCGTGCTGCCGTATCCGCCGACGGAATTCGATCCTTACTTCGCCGAGACGGCGAAGACCGCGCTCGCGAAAATCGAGACGGTGGAAGGCACCTATCCTTCCGTTCGGACACAACTGGAGCGGGCCCGGGGGAAATGGGTGCGCGCGCTCAGCGTATTTCAGCAGGAGGCAGAAACATCGCAGCCCACGAGCCCGCCTCCCGGGTCGACGGCGAATCAGCGGGCCGCTCCAGAGACGAGTTCTTCGCCTGACGAAATCGGGTCGGTCAACGCCGCCGCCTCCGCCGGTTTCAATCTCACCAGCCGCGTCGAAGCGATCGGCCGGCAGGTCATCGGAAGTTCTTCACGAATGCTCGGTCTTGCCGATCGGACGTTTAGCGTCTGGACGTTCTTCGTTATCCTCCCAGCGCTCGTCATCGTGCTCCTCTTGACGGTCATATTCATGGCGATGCGCCCGCCCGTCACGAAGCTGCCGCCGCGAAGGCCGATTCCGTAATCTTATGAAAACGCTCCTTACCATCTTCGTCACCGCGGCGGCGGTCGTCCTTCTCCTCGGCTCCGGATTGACGCCCTGGCGGATCGTGAGAACGGATGCGCCGGTTTCAACGAACACGCCGCCGCTCCCGCTGCGCCGTGCAACAGTGCCGCCAAATCCGACACAAGATCATTCTGGCGATTGGATGCGCGATCCCCATTATCGGACCTCGCTCGAAAAAACCACGCTGGTCGGCCGACCGGAACTCTATGATCCTGCGACCGGGCTCTGGACCTCGACGGGCAGCATGTCTACCACGCGAAACGGCCATACCGCGACGCTCCTGCCTAATGGCAAGGTGCTCGTCGCTGGAGGAATTAGCTTCGACATTCTCGCGAGCGCGGAACTCTATGATCCGGCGACCGGGCTCTGGACCGCGACGGGCAGCATGGCTACCGCGCGAGAGGGCCATACCGCAACGCTCCTGCCCAACGGCCAGGTGCTCGTCGCCGGGGGAGCTAACTTCAACGGCGATCTCGCGAGCGCAGAACTCTATGATCCGGCGACCGGGCTCTGGACCGCGACGGGCAGCATGGCCACCGCGCGATTGGGCCATACCGCGACGCTTCCGCCCAACGGCAAGGTGCTCGTCGCTGGGGGTAACTTCTTCCCTGCTCTCGCGAGTGCTGAACTCTATGATCCGGCCACCGGGCTGTGGACCGCGACGGGCAGCATGGCTACCGCGCAAGAGGGCCATACCGCGACGCTCCTGTCCAACGGCCAGGTGCTCGTCGCTGGGGGAAACACCGACTTCGTCTATCTCGCGAGCGCGGAACTCTATGATCCGGCGACCGGGCTGTGGACCGGTACGGGCCGCATGGCCACCGCGCGATCCTTCCTACCCGCAACGCTCCTGCCCAACGGCCAGGTGCTCGTCGCTGGGGGAGACAACGACAGGGGCGCTGTCGCGAGCGCGGAACTCTACGTAAGTGACGGGGGCGGCGAACTCACGCTCACCGCGACGGTCCGCCGGGTCCACGGGAATCGTCTCGTGGCCCTTAGCTGGACCCCGGCGGATGGCGGTGACATAAACGTCCTGCGTGACGGTGTGGTAATCCACACGACGGCGGACGACGGCCGCGCTCAGGACCGCCTCGGCACCGGCCCCAGGGAAGTCCACGTCTATCAAGTCTGCGAGACAGACACGGGCACCTGCTCGAACGAAGTGAAGGTCAAAGTTCCCGGCTCTGGCCAATAAGAGATAGGCTTTCTTCGCCAGGAGTTCGTCCGATCCGGCCTCCTGGCAATAGGAAAGGGACAAATGTCCCAATCAACAAAAACGCAACCAATAAAAAGGAAAATCAAATGCACTTAATAAAACAAAGGGTCTTGCCCAGATTAGAGCGGTTTTCTGCGGAGGTTTTTGATGAGGATTGAGGCCAGATTATCCCGTCGATGGTTCCAGCGCCATTCTGATTCTTTGAGATGAAGAAAGAAGAATTCTGGACGGACTCCACGCAGTTTG
>JBBQHV010000206.1:0-4084 GCA_038324295.1 Chthoniobacterales bacterium | reverse complement strand
CATCGCGTACCGCTTCTCGCTGCTCGCGCGCAGCCACACTTCCCACTGCGGATTAAAATGGTCGGAGCACTTCGTCCCCATCCAGGAGGCGAAACCTTCGTTGAGCCAAAGATTATCCCACCAGGCCATCGTTACGAGGTCGCCAAACCACTGGTGGGCCATCTCATGCGCCGTCACTTCAAAGATGCGCTCCTTCGTTTGTTCGGAATTCTTTGCCGGATCGAAGAGCAAAGTGCTTTCGTAAAAGACGATCCCGCCCCAGTTCTCCATCGCACCGCCGAAACCGCCGGGGACCGCGATCAGGTCGAGCTTTGGCAGAGGAAATTTGATCCCGAAATATTCATTGTAGTAATGCAGAATCTTCTCCGCGCTCTCCAGCGCATAACGACCCGTTTCCGCTTTTCCCTTGGTCGTAACGACGCCGATTTTCACGCCATCGGCTTCGCCGTAAATTGCGTCCAGCTCGCCGGCGCAGAAAACCACGAGGTAGCTCGCCATCGGCGGCGTCTCGCCGAAGCGCACTTCCTTGCTGGCGTCGGTTTTTTGTTCGCGCTCGATCGGCATGTTCGAGACCGCGGTGAAATTCGCCGGCACTGTCGCCGTGAGCCGAAAGCGCGCGCGGAACGACGGCTCGTCCCAGCACGGGAACATCCGGCGCGCGTCGGTCGCTTCCATCTGCGTGCCGAGCATCGTCTTCTTCGCGCCGCTCCCTTCCTCCTCGTAGGTGGCGTAGTAAAGTCCTTCGCCCGCCTCGTTGATCTTGCCCGCGAAATCGAGCGCGAGCTGATGCGTCCCCGCCTTCAGTTCCTTCGTGAAAGCGATCGTCGCGGTCTGCTCTTTGTCGTCGAGCGACACTTTCGCGACCTGCTCCACTTTCCCATCCGGCGCGAGCAACTTCGCCGAAGGAATCGTTAGGGCGTTTGCGTTCAGCGTGATCGTTTTCACCGGCTTGCGCACTTCCACCACGACGGTCTCCGAACCGGTGAAAGTCCGCTGCTCGATCTCCGGCTTGAGTCGGATGTCGTAAGATTTGGGGACGACATCCTTGGGAAGTTTTCCCGGGGTGTCGACGAAACGAAAGGGCGCTTCTGCCAGAAGAGCGGCGGGCCAGAACAGCGCGAGGAGCACGGCGACCGAAAGAGAGCGATTCACGGCTCACGTTGCCGGGCGGAGAGGCGATTGTCGAGTCCCGCAATTGCCGCTCGGTCGCGGGATGTTACTATCCTCGCGATGTTCCCGACTGACGGCGCGCAGGAGCAGCCCTGTCCAGGTTGCGGGCGGGCCGTGAGCACGGCGGGGCTCGAACCCTTCAGCAAAGTCTCCTGCCCGGCCTGCGGATATCAGCTGCGAGTCGAACGGGTTTTCGAAAATTATCAGGTCGTCGAGCCGCTCGGCACCGGCGGGATGGGCTCGGTTTTCAAAGCGCGCGACACGCGCCTGAATCGCTTCATCGCGCTGAAACTTCTGCGCAGGGAATTCGCCGGCGACGAGAGCTTCACGGCGAAGCTCCTGGAAGAAGCGCGCATTACCGCATCGATCAAACACCCGCACGTGCTCGAGGTTTTCTCGGTCGGCGAAGACCACGGGCAATTCTATGTCGTGATGGAGTTGGTCGATGGCGGCAGTCTCGACGATCGGATGGAGGACGAAAAGCGCATCCCGGAATTGCGCACCCTCGAGGTCGGCCTGCAGGTGGCGAAAGGTCTGCAGGCCGCGCTCAAAGCCGGGCTGATCCATCGCGACATCAAGCCGGGCAACATTCTTTTTGCCGATGCGCAGACGGCGAAGATCGTCGACTTCGGACTTGCCCTCCTCGCCGAGCAACACGCCGAGAGCGAAGGAGGCGAAATCTGGGGCACGCCTTATTACGTCGCGCCCGAGCGCCTGACGGGCACGCCGGAAGATTTCCGGAGCGATCTCTACAGTCTCGGGGCGACGCTTTTTCATGCGATCGCGGGCCGGCCGACTTTCGAGAGCGAGACGCTTTCGGCGATGGAATTGAAAAAGCTGAAGGCGAGCGCGGTGCCGTTGCAGGAGGTCGCGCCCGACGTTTCCGACGAAACGGCTGCGATCATCGACCGGATGCTGCGGCCGGAGCCGGCCGATCGGCAGGGCTCCTACAAAGAGTTGATCGACCAGCTGGAGGCAGCGCGCGCCGCGGCGATCGCGCGCGAAGAAGAGCTGCGCGGACGCTGGAGCTGGCCGGTGCGCCTGCTGGTGTCGTTAGGCGCGCTTCTGCTCGCGGCGGGAGTGGTGGCCGGGATCGTTTTTGGATTGCGCCATCTGCCGCGGAAAAGCGCGCGGCCAGTGGCGAGTGCGATCGTCACCGCGACGCCTTCGCTCGAGGCGATCGGCGCGGCCCGGCAGGAATTGGAGGCAGGCCATTACGGGCAGGCGGAAGCGCTCTTCCGCGAACTGGCCGCGAATGCGCCGGGCCTTGAGCCGATGGCCGGGCTCTGCGCGGCGTTGCAAGTGTGGGAGCACGACGATTTCGCCCAGGCTGCCACGAAGTTGCAGCATTTTCTTGAGACAAAAGCAGCCGCCCCTTTCCCCTGGATCGGTGAATACCGGCCGCTCGCCCAGGACCGCCTGCACGACTACCAGCTTTTCACGAACTGGGAGAAGACACGCAGCACTTTGCCTAACGACCCCGAAAAGGCGCTCGAGCAAATCCACGAAGTCAGCGCGAAGTTGAAAACAAAAGGGTCGCTTTCCTTCCGTCTCGGCGACGAAGAAGCGGCCCTGCGCGCGAAAGCGGACGAGACCGCCGCGCGCCGCGCCGCCGAGGAAAAGAAGCTCGCCGCCGCCGAAGCGCCACGATGGCAGGCAGCGCGGACCGCGGCGCGCAAGGCGATGGCCGCCTACCAATTCGACGCGGCCGTCGGCGCCCTGAAAAACGTGCGCCTGACCTCGAGCGCGCTCGAGGCCGAACGAGCCGTGGCCGTGCAGCGCGCGCAATGGCTGGCCGATTGGAAAAGCAAGCTCCTCGCCGATATCAACGGCACCGGCTTCGGCGGCGCGGTCACCGACATCCACGGCGTGCGCTACGACGGCCCGGTGCGTCGCGCGAGCGCGAGCGAGATGGAACTGAAGACCCGCTACGGCCGCGTCATGGTGCGGTGGCTGAATCTTTCGCCGCAGATGTTGCTCACGATGTCGACCGCTTTTATCCGGCCGGGTGTGCGCGACGTGGCCGAGCGACGATGGCTGAGCGCCATTTTCGCCGCGCAGACCGGCCAGATCAAAGCGGCCAGCGATCTCGCCCAAAAGGCTGCCGCAGCCAAGCCGGAATTTCGCGACCTTCTCCCGCGCTTCTTTCCTCACGCTACGAAATAGCTGGCTCGTCTCCTGCTCCGGGGGAAGCATGCGTTTCCTCGTTTGCCTGTTCGTCGCCGGTTGCTCCCTCACGGCGGTCGCGGAGTTGCGCCCGCTTTCTTCGCAGGAGGCTTCGCTCATGCTCCGCTCCGGTTATTCGAGCGACACGGTTCTGCACGAGATCGAGCAACGCCGCATCGTGGACGCGCCCGATCCGGCGACGAAGAAATCGCTGCTCGAATTCGGCGCCAGCCAAAAATTGCTCAGCGCTCTCGAGAGCGGCCAATACCGAACTGACGCGGCCGAAGCAGAGCGGGCAAAGCAGGAAGCGGCCGCCGCTTCCGTCCGCCGGGAAGCGCAGGCCGAACAGACCCACCGCGATGCCAGCAGGGCTTTGCAGGAACAGCAGGTCCGCGCTGCCGCCACCACCGCGCCGACTCTCGGCATCGCCCTGACCGGCGCCCTGAAAGACAAACTCGTCCGCTGCCGCGACGGCACCATCAGCCCGGCGGACGCCAATGCGCTGGAGTCGAAAAAGCTGGTCGCGTTCTATTTCTCGGCTCATTGGTGCGCGCCCTGCCGCAAGTTTACGCCGCAGCTGGTCGATTATTACAACCACGTGGTGGCGTCCCATCCGGAGTTTGAGCTTATCTTCGTGAGCTACGACAAATCGCGTTTCAACTGGGAGACCTACATGCGGGACACGAAAATGCCCTGGTTGGCGATCGATTTCGATCACCTCGCTGATTTTCCCCAGTTGAAACAACTT
>JBBQHV010000205.1:0-4104 GCA_038324295.1 Chthoniobacterales bacterium | reverse complement strand
CCTCGGTCACTATTTTGCCGGGCTGGCCGGCTGGGAAGTGGTCGCGCTCTTTGTCGTCGGAGTCATTTTTGTCCTCGTGGAGGTTTTGTTCTTCGGACACTCCACCATCATCTTCGGCGTCGTCGGCGTTTTGCTGATGCTTGGCTCGCTCCTTTGGGCGATGATCGATCGCTACCCGGGCCAGGGATTTTTCCCGACCGGCGGGATGCTGAAAGTTCCAGTCATGAATTTGTTCATTACCCTGATCGCGGCCGCGATTCTCATCGCGCTTCTCGCGAAATACCTCCCGCGCACGAGCATCTACCGGCGCTTCATCCTCTCGACCGTCAATCCGCCCGGGCCATCGTTAGGCGAGCCGGCTCGCGCCTTTGTTCCGGCGACGCCGGTCGCGCCCGGGATGCGCGGCCGTTCCCTCACCATCCTGCGTCCGAGTGGGAAGGCGCAATTCGACGACCGCGTGGTCGATGTCGTGACGGAGGGAGAATTCATCGCCCCGGAAACGCCGGTCGCGGTCATCGCGATCGACGGCATGCGCGTTGTCGTAAGGGGAATCGTCGCCTGATGTCGCGCCGCAATCCGCTCGGCACGGCCGAGTCGCGCCCTTCGCTCTCGCGCAATGTGCGCATGGCGCTGAGCTATCTCGCGCTCTTCGTCTTCACCCTCTTCGCGCTTTATCCGATCAGCCGGGTGGTCACGATCGCGCTTCGGCCCGGCGATCAACTGCTCACGTCTTCGCTCGCCATGGCGAAGGCTTCGTCCAACAATCGGACCCAACGCGCCCGATCCTCCTCGTCCCCGCAAATCGCCTCCCGTCGGTTCCTGCGCGCCATCACATGGTAGTAGGCTCCGGGAAACTCGATGCGAATGTTTCGCGCCGTTTGCCTCTAACCCTGCGCATTGTCAAGAAATGTCGCCTGACCCCTATGGCTATGACCCCTATCGCTATGCTCGTCGAGTGGTTCGGTAAGCGAACGGCGTGGCGTCAGCAGGTGGAAACGCGGCTCGATTTGTGGCCGTCAAAAAGAAATGGCCAGCATGCTCCCGCGCAGCCTAGGATAGGTTGTGCCGCCGGCCCCCGACGAAAATCTTCACCTCGAGATTGGGCATGTCCTGTTCATGGACATCGTCGGCTACTCCAAGCTGCTGGTCGATGAGCAAGCCGAGCTGGTGAAGGAGTTGAGTGACGCCGTCAACAACACCGAGGCCGCGCGCCAGGCGGCAGCGCGGGGCCAGCTCATCCGCCTCCCTGCAGGGGATGGCATGGCGCTCGTTTTCACCAACTCAATGGAAGCGCCGGTGAGATGTGCGCTGGAGATGAGTGCAGTGTTGCAGAGCAAGCCGAACCTGCAGCTGCGGATGGGAGTCCACAGCGGCCCGGTGCAACAGGTGGAAGATGTGAACGCGCGCACGAGCCTCGCCGGCGCCGGGATTAACCTGGCGCAGCGGGTGATGGATTGCGGCGATGCCGGTCACATCCTCCTCTCGAAACGCGTCGCGGACGACCTCGCTCAGTTCCGTCATTGGCAACCGTTCCTGCATGACCTGGGCGAGTGCGAGGTCAAGCACGGCGTGCGGGTTCATTTGGTCAATCTCTACGCCGAGGGACTGGGCAACGCCGCGGTCCCGCAGAAGTTTCAGCAGACGACGCCTAAGCTGGCGGCCGACAAGCCGGCGCGGCGCAGCAGTGTCGGTTGGATCGCCGCCCTCGCGTTCGCCGCCATCCTCGCGGGCGGGGCGGCATATTATTTCATGTCCCACCCACCAGCATCGAAGGGCGCCCCCATACCCGAAAAGTCGATCGCGGTCCTGCCGCTGGTTAATTCCACCGGTGATCCGGCTAACGAGTACTTCTCGGACGGCATGTCGGAGGAATTCATCTCTTCGCTCTCACGTCTGCAAGACCTCAAGGTCATCGGGCGGACCTCCTCTTTTCAGTTCAAAGGCAAGACCGACGACAGCAAGACGATCGGCGAAAAGCTCGGCGTCTATTATCTGCTCGAAGGCAGCGTGCGGAAGTCGGCCGAGCGAGTGCGCATCGCGGTGGCGCTGATCAAGTCCCGCGATGGCGCCAATGTCTGGTCGGAAACCTACGACCGTGAACTGAAAGACATCTTCGCGGTGCAATCGGAGATTGCCGGCGCGGTGGCGAAGCAGCTGAAGGTTGCCCTGCTGGGGAACAACGGGCAGACCGCGCGGTTGGCCACCGCGGCCACGCCGTCGAATCAAAATGTCGAGGCCTACAACGCCCTTTTGCAGGGAAATTTTTACCTGAATCGCCGCACCGCCGACGATTTTCGCAAAGCGATCAATTACTACAAAGAGGCGATTCGGCTCGACCCGCGTTACGCGCTCGCCCATGCAAAACTGGCGTTCGCGGCCAGCGATGCCGTTAGTGTAATGGGCATTTCGGTGCAAGAAAAAGAAGAGGCGATTGCGACAGCCCGCGCCTCGGCGCGAAGCGCGCTCGAGCTCGATCCAAATCTCCCCGATGCGCACTCCGCACAAGGCTCGGTCCTGGAGCAGCTCGACTTTAATTTCGTGGCCGCGGAAGCGGAACTTCGCCGCGCTTTAGAGCTTGCGCCGCAGAATAGGTCGGCGCTGAGCAGTCTGGCTACCCTGATGTACTGTCTTGGCCGCCTCGACGAAGCGGCCGCGCTCGACCAGCGAGCGATTGCGATCGATCCCTTGCGCGCGGCTTCTCACGTCAACCTCGCGTTGAGTCTCATTTCGCTCGGCCGCTACGATGAGGCCGAGGCATTGCTGCGCAAGGCGATCGAGTTGCAGCCGCAGGCCGCCTATAGCTACTGCCAGCTGGCGGTGATTCAGATCTTGCGCGGCAAGCCCGGAGCCGCGGTGGAATTGGCAAAGCAGGAAACCGGTCCGAACTGGCGCACTTATGCACTGGCGCTGGCACACTTTGCCAACGGCGCTCGCGCCGAGGCCGACGCCGCCCTGAAAAAACTGATCGACGAAGACCCCGACGACGCCGGCAGCCAGATCGCCTCGGTCTATGCCCTTCGCAAGGAGCCGGAAAAAATTTTCGAGTGGCTGGAGCACGCCTGGACGACACACGACACCGGTGTGACTGAGCTGCTGGCCAATCCCTTCCTGCGCGCCTACAAGAACGACCCGCGCTTCATAGCCTTCGCGCAAAAGGTCGGGGTGATGCCGAAAGCCGCAGCAACGCGGTGATCGCAGCCTGCGCGGGTGCTACTCCCCGAGGTTCGTCAGGCTAAGCTGCCCCGGATAACACCTTGGGGCCATGAAATTCTTGATCACAAACGACGATGGCGTCGACGCTGCCGGGTGAAATTGGGGTCAGGGTTCAATTCTTGACAGAGTTGAGGAATGTTTTCAAGGCAACCGGGAGAGAATGTGGCGCCTGCTTCCCGCGGCGAATCTGTTGACTGACATTAGCCGCACTCCCCATCCATAGCCGCTGAGCCAGCCAGTCCTGGGACACGGTCGTGGCTTTCCACAGACAGCGTGCCAGAGCAACTTTCCGAGGGTCGCTTCCTTTGAGCTTTCCCAGTTGATTCTCACACAGTCCAGCGGCCCGCAGGCCCTCCCGGAGCCAGCGCTCCGCTTGTCCTTGATCGAAGGTGCGCCGTGCACCCGTGGACCGATAGGCTCTCCCCCGCGGCCGCCGCACAGCTGCTTCTCCAAGGGCCAAAACCCATTCTTCAAAAGCCTGCTGTCCCCATACCATCCCCGCCGCAGATGACTCGATCTCAAATCCACCTCGGCTTCGAGTAGTGGCACGCAAACCGCGTTTGCACGTGATGCAGGGTAACGCATTATCCAAGATCTATGTCACGTCGCTCGCTCACTCTCGAAAAGGAATCGCGCCCCTCGCTGACCCGGATGCTCCTGAGTTATCTGGCGCTCCTCATCTTCAGCTTGTTCGCGCTTTATCCGATCAGCCGTGTCGTTACGATCGCGCTCCGGCCGGGCGATCAACTACTCACGTCTTCGCTCGCGCTCATCCCGCGCGGAGCGACGCTGGCGAACTTCCGCATTCTCCTTTTCGAGACGCCGTTTTTGCGCTGGCTCGCGAACTCGACCCTGATTGCGCTCGCCGTCACCTTAACCGGGGTCGCGCTG
>JBBQHV010000204.1:0-4116 GCA_038324295.1 Chthoniobacterales bacterium | reverse complement strand
GCCCGCGTCGTCGCGATGGCAGAGGATGAAAGCGTCCGCCTCGCGCGTGATCAGGATCTGCCCGATGCCGCGGGCGCCGGATGCGAGCCACTCGCCGAGCACCCGCTCAATGGGCGGCGACGACATTCTGATTTTTTTTCGCCGTGCAGAGCTTGCGCGCCATCAACACCGCCACGTGCTCGAGGAAATCGCTGTCGTCGTCGGTAAAAGCATTCAGCCGGTCGCTCTCCGCGTCGATCATGCCGAGGACGCGGCCATCCTTTTCGCTGAAAATCGGGACAACGATCTCCGACTGCGTCGTCCAGAAGGCGGGCAGCCAGCGCGGATCCTTCCGCACGTCGCCCACGATCAACGTCTCGCGCGCTTCCGCAGCGGCCCCGCAGAGTCCCTGGCATGTCGGGAAGCGCGCGTAGGTCGGCGGCTGATCTCCGGTGCCCGCGACGATCACGAAATCGCCGCGATCGATTTTGTAAACGCCCACCCAGCGATAACCGCGTTCCGCCCGGACCATCTCCGCCGCACACTTCACGGTCGCGGGACTTTTGGAGGCGGCCAAAAGATAAGCCGCCAGATCCTGCAGAAGCCTGGTCGAGTTGGTTTTCAAAACGCGGTTCTAAACAGTTTACGCAATTGGGCTGAGATCAAGGGCTGCGACGTCGAAAGCTGCCGCCTGTTCGAGGATCATATCGGCCACCTCCGGGGGGGTCCCGATCGCGCTCCCATAGTAAAGATTGCGTCCGCGCGACCGAGAGGGACTGCGCCGGAAAATTTCGGCCTGGCTCCCCGCGGCGCCGTTCGCGGCCTCGATTCCGAGCAAAACGGGAATGTCTTCATAGCTGTGCAACCCGTCGGAAATAAAAAACGGTACCACCACCACGTTCGGAGTGTTCGTTAGGCTGGCCCAATCCGCGACCAGAGGCGGCTCCTCCATGTAGACATTTTGCACCGAGGCGTAGCGGCCGAGCTCGGCAATCTTTTCCACTTCGCGTTTCGCCGCGATCGCGCTCTTGTCGTTCAGAGCCGTCCCGTGGCCGACCACGAGGAGGCTCGTTTCCCTCTCCGGAACATCGGGCGCGATCTCGCGCGCCCGCTGCAGGAGCAGCTCCGTCACGCCCGCATGATTCCCGACCGGCTCGCAATATTTCCAAACCTGACCGCCCGGCCGTGTCGTTAGGCGGCCGTCCAGCTCCAGTTCCCGCGGGATCACCGTCTGCGTGAAATAGCCTTCGCTGATGAAATTCGGCACGACATACACCTCCCGGAGATCGGGGTCCGAAAACAAAAGGAGCGCATCCCGCAGGCTCGGCTCTTCCTTCCAGAAAGCGCAGGCCACTTCGCGAAAAAGCCCGCGCTCTCGAATCGCCGCCCCCTGCGCCATGCTCGGGCCGCTCGAATCCGGATTCACGGTCGATCCGTGGCCGACGATGAGAAGGGCGGCGTCAGCGTGCGCAGGCATCTGGCAAATTACGAGGCGGAAGCGTCCGGGAAAGGGTTTGTTGTTGTTGTAGCCGGGGGCGTTGACCCCGGCGGCGCAGCGCGTGGCTTTAGGCGGAGCGCTCACCGTTTCAACTCTCCCCCGCCGGGTCAACGCCCCCGGCTACAACGATACCCCGGTTCGTCCTCGCACCAGATATCGTTAGTCGGAAGTGTCTTCTTCCGCTTCCTCTTTCTCCGGCTCGCCCGTTTTCCCATAGAGCTGGCGCAGAATCTTCCCAATCATCGGCGCAGCGGCTGATCCGCCGTGAACCGTGCTCCCGACATCACCCTCGTAAAGCGCGGCGAAAGCGTACTGCGGAGCCTCCGCCGGAACGAAGCCGGCAAACCACGCCGCCGTCCGTTCCTTCTCCTTCGGCCCCCATTGCGCGGTCCCCGTTTTTCCCGCGACCGAGACGTTATCGAGGCTCGCCTGATGCGCCGTGCCGAGCGGCGCGTTGACCGCGTCGACCATCCCGGTGCGCACTTCCTGGATGGTCTGCGGCGACGCGCCGATGACCTTTTTCGCGCGCACGGAATAGGCCGCGACGATCTCGTTGCTCACCGTCTGGACCTGCTGCACGAGCCGGGTTTGATAAAAAGTTCCGCCGTTTGCGACGATTCCCATCGCCTGCGCCATCTGCAGGGGCGTGACGAGCAGGTCGCCCTGTCCGATCGAAAGATTGGCAATGTCGCCTCCAAGAATTTTTCGCCCGTGCGTCTTCTGCATGTATTCGTCGTTAGGCAAACGCCCCTCCGCTTCGCCCTTTAGCGGGATCCCGCATTTCGCGCCGAACCCGAGCCGCGACGCCCAATCCATGATCGGTTCCGCGCCGGTCCGGATTCCGACCTGATAAAACCAGGTGTCGCACGATTGGGTAAGGGCCTGGACGAAATTGAGCGAGCCGGTGTCGTGGTGTTTCCAATTGTGAAAAGTGGTGTTGCCCACGTCCATCTCCGGGACGCACTCGAATTGGTCGAGCGGCGTAATCGCACCGCTCTCGAGAGCCGCGATCCCAACCGCCACCTTGAAGGTTGAGCCCGGCGGGTAGGCGGAGCGAAAGGCGCGCGGGAGCAGCGGGATGTCCGGATCGCTTTGCAGCGCCTTGAATTCCGCGGTCGAGATCGAGGGGATGAATTTGTTCGGGTCGAAAGTCGGCCAGGAAGCAAGCGCGAGGATGTCGCCCGTGTTCGGCTCGACGATCACGATGGCGCCGCGTTTGGCTTTTCCCGCAAGCGCTTTCTCCGCCATCTCCTGCAGGCGCAGATCGAGCGTCGTGACCACGTTGTAGCCCGGCACCGGCGGATCGATCACGCGCTCGGAAGTCTTCCGGCCGTCACGATCGAAGGTCACTTTGTAGCGGCCGTGCCGCCCCGTCAGCATGCTGTTGAAGGTTTGCTCGAGCCCTTCGCGCCCTTCCGTTTCCGGCCAGAGCGTCTGCCCGTTTTGAATGAGCCCGTCGGCGTTCCGGCCGGTCCGGCCAACGTAGCCGATGATCTGCCCGGCAACACTGCCGTTCGGGTAGAAGCGCAGGTAAATCGGCTTGAGCGAGAGTGCGTCGGAGAGGCCGCTCTTCAGCTCGTCGCGCTCTGCCTCGGAGAGATTCTGCGCGATCTCAAAAGGAAGAAACCCGCGATTGTGGTAATGGCGCAGGATCGCCGGGTCGGAAATCTTCAAGGACCGCCCGAGCAACTTTTCCGCGAGGCCGATTTTCTCATGCGCAAAAGCGAGCGCCCGCGCGTCGGAGAAATCGAGCGGGGTCGGGAAATCGATCGTCAGGTTATAACTCAGCTTGTTTTGCGCGAGAGTGCGTCCGTTGCGATCGGTGATCTGTCCGCGCGGCGCCGGGATATCGAGAACGTAAGTGCGGGCCTGCTTTTGCGTTTCCCAGGTCGGCTTGATCGTTTCCTCGAAAGGCGTCGGAGTCGCTTCAGCCTCCGGCGGCGGAGTGTCCTGCGCCGGCGCGATGGCGGCGCCGATCAGCAGAACGGTGAGGAGGAAAGTAATGCGGGCAGGCATGCGGAGAAAAATCAGTGCCGCTCCAAAAAGCGATGCACTTCCTCCGCCAACTTCTGGCCTATCCCTTCGGTCGATGCAATTTCTTCGACACTCGCTTTACGCAATCGCTGGACCGAACCGAATCTGCGCAGGAGCAGATTTTTCCGGTTCTGACTCACCCCCGGGCAGTCGTCGAGAATGCTTTCGCCGATCCGTTTTTTCATGAGGAGCTGGTGATAGGCGTTGGCGAAGCGGTGCGCCTCATCGCGAATCCGTTGGAGTAAACGAAGCGCGCCGGAATCGGGCGCAAGTTGCAACGGCATGGCGCGCCCGGGCCGATAAATTTCCTCAAACTCCTTCGCCAGCCCAATGATCGGAAGCTCGTGCAACCCGAGCCGTTGCAGCTCGCGACACGCGCTCGAGAGCTGACCTTTCCCGCCATCGACGATGATCAAATCCGGCAGACGCACGTGGCGCAAGTTTGTAACTTGCGTTCCCGCCCCCTCCGCAAGTTGAAAACTTGCGCCACGTTGAAAACTTGCGCCACGCAGGGCTTCCACCGGATTCTCCTGCGAAAACTCCGCCCGCTCCGGGTCCGCCTCGCGCGCCTGGAGAAGCACACGCGAATAACGCCGCCTAACGAC
>JBBQHV010000203.1:0-4132 GCA_038324295.1 Chthoniobacterales bacterium | reverse complement strand
GCGCCGGTTGCTCCCGCGCACGACCGCGACCGAAATGGTTTGATCGCGAAACGGCAGGTCGACCGCGCGAAAGGTATCGACCGCTTCGACCGCCGGAGATTGCTCGAGAAAGCGAATCGCTTCCGGCGGCATGAAGGAGGTGGGCCCGGCGATCTCGTTCGCGGCCGGACCGATGAAGAGATCGGCAATCAGGGTTTGATCGATCCAGCTGCCGACCGTTTGCCGAAACGAAAACACCATCACCGCCACGCCCACCGTCATCGCGACCGCCGCGGCGAGCGAAGCGATCGTGATCGAATTGCGGAGCAAAGCGCGCCCGAGATTTTGGGCGGCGAGCCGCGGCTCGATTCGCCGAAAGCGAGTTCGGGTCGCGCGGCTAAAGCGGGCCGTCACTTCCGGAGTGACGAGCGAAAAGCCGGCGAGAACGAAAAAGGCCGCGCCAAATCCCAGCCAGGCCGGACCCGTTCGAAGCGCCAGGATTGAAAGGCCGGCTGCGAGGAGGAGAGAAAACGCGCCACCCAGGATCCAGCCGCGCGAGAGATGCACGGTGCGTTCGATCCGGGCGCCGCTGCCGTGGAGCGCTTCCACCGGATCGGTCGCGGCGGCCGCCTGCGCGGGTAACCACGCCGCCAGCAAGACCGACCCCAGCCCGAGCAAGAGCGCGCTCAGCCAGATCCACGGCGTGATGACGACCTGTTGCACGCTCACGAGAACGTAGAGGGAGGAGATCGTTCCCGCGACCGTCCCGACGAGCGCGCGGGCCAGGAAATATCCGCCGATCATGCCGGCGGCGATCCCGCAGAGACCGAGGACAGCGGCTTCGCCGAGAAAAAGCCCGCGCACTTCCGCGCGAGTCGCCCCTAACGAACGCAGGATGCCGATCTCATTTCGTCGCCTAACGACCGAGGCCTCAATCGTGTTATAGATCAGGAACATGCCGACGAGGAGCGAGACGAGGCTCATGGCCGCGAGGTTTAGCTGAAAACCGGCGAGCATTTTCTCGACTTCCGCGCCGCGCTGCGCCGGCGCCGCCACGGTCACGTCGGCCGGAACAATTTTCCGCAGCTCGTCGATGACCTGCTTTGGCTCGGCGCCTTTTTTGAGACGAAGCGAGACCGAATCGAGGCTCCCGCTGCGGCCGAGAAGCTCCTGCGCCCAGCCGAGATCCATCGCCGCAAAATGAGGATCGGTGTTGGCCAGTCCGCGTTTGCTCCGCATGACAAAGCCGATCGTTAGGCGGACCGTCCGGCCATTCACCTGTCCGGTGATCTCATCGCCCGCGCGCAGCTTGTGGCGCTGCGCGAATTCCTCGCTCAGGGCGATCGTGCGCGGCGCGCCCAGCCACTTCTGCAGGTCAAAAGTCTCCGCGCGAAAATCGGTCAGCTCAAACGTCCGAAACGGTTCGTTCGTGAAAACGTCGATCCCGAGAAGGTCGAGGTATTCTCCGGGATACTTCGGCAGCGTGATATAGCCCCTCACGACGGGCGTAGCCGCCGCCACGCCCGGCTGCTGCGCAATCGCGGGCAGGAGCCGGTCCGGCAAATTTCCCGCCGGCGCGTGGACTTCGAGCTGCGCTTTGCCCGCGACCACATCCACGCTCGCTTCGAAGGCGCGATTGGCGCTCTGGTTGCCAATTTGAATCGCGAGATAGAGCGCCACCCCGAGCGCGACGGTCGCGACGTTGAGCGTCGCGAGGAGCGGATGCTGCCCGAGGTAGCGGAGAACGTGCCAGCGAAAAAGGCGGGAGTGTTGCGCGATCAAGTGCTAATCAATTCAGCGAGCGGAGCGCACAAGCAAATCTCCGCCCGTCTGGAGCGATTCGGCCTAACGAATCTTTCCAAGGCTCCAGAGAGCACGGCCCGGTTTCGCGCCGGTGTGGTCTCCCTCTTTGAGAACCTGTTTTCCATTCACGAAAACGTCTTTCATGCCCACGGCGTATTGGGCCGGCTTCTCATAGGTCGCGCGATCGGCGATCGTGGCGGGATCGAAAACCACGACGTCGGCAAACATTCCTTCTCGGAGGAAACCGCGATGGTCGAGCCCCAGATTTGCCGCGGGCAGGGCGCTCAGCCGGCGGACTGCTTCGCCTAACGAGATTATTTTTTCTTCCCGCACATATTTGCCGAGCACGCGCGCAAAAGTTCCGTAGGCGCGCGGATGTGGCTTGGATTTCAGGAACGGACCTTCCGGCGCCTGCGAGGCTTCATCGGAGCCGAAGGAAATCCACGGGGTTGATTCGGCGGGAAAGGGTTTCCAGTGTGCGCGAGATCTGACCGCGGCGATCCGGCAGGAAGTGGACGCAGAAGGCTGGCCGCTGGCTTTGGGTGTCGGCATCCATCTCGGTCGCGCCGTCGTTGGCTCGATCGGTTCCACGACGCGGCGCGATTTCACGGCGATCGGCCACACCGTTAATCTCGCCTCGCGCCTCTGCGATCGCGCGGACCGCTGGCAGATCCTCGTGAGCGAGCCGTTCTATGAAATGCTCCCGCAAAAAACTCGCGCGAGCTTCGAGCGGACCGAGCCGATGCAGTTCAAGCACGTCTCGCAAGTGATGGCCACCTACCGCTACACCGTCCCGGTCGCCGGGATCGGCGAGGTGGAAACGTTGGAGCCGGCGGGCCTCTAGAGCGACTGCCAAAAAAAGCTTCCGATTGGCGAAGTTGTAGCCGGGGGCGTTGACCCCGGCTGGTCTGGCGCGTGACCAACTCGTTCGCCGCCGGGGTCAACGCCCCCGGCTACAACTTGCCGTCAGAGCTGGAAATAATTTCTGGCAAATGCTCTAGTCTTCGAATAGGAGGGTCGAGTTCCTGCGAGACCGCGGCGTCGCAGGAGCTCCGCCCTCCCGTGCTCTTCTCATCGCATTGATCGCGCGGCGGAAAAGGCAATTTCCGCGTTGTGCAGCCGAGTTCGGTGAGTAGTTTTCGAATCCCTCGCCGGAATTCTGCGGGAACAAAACGCACCGCTAGCTCAATTGGCAGAGCAAGTGACTCTTAATACAGAGTTTATCCACGCGTCTTTGATCTCGCTACAGAATACGCTACCAAATCCATTGGTGGGCAGGGGTCAGCCTGTCTGTAGTCGGCTTGAAAGGGAGGTTCGGTAGACTTTGGTCGCTGTTCTTACTTAAGGACATAATGATCCTCGTTTGAACCGTGAAAATATGCGGATGATTCGAGCAACGGACTAGCTCCGCAGAGGATTGATGAATTGATTTTCCATAAACCGAGGGTGATTGAGCAATCGGACGGTCATGGACTCTGCCTCAGCCGGAGACATGAAGGTCGCGAGCAAGAGTCGTAGGACCAGAGCGTTTGGCGTCGCCTGAGGACGTAGGTCGAGAAGTTGCTGAACCGCGACTTCCTCAAAGTTCTTGTGTCCGCTGAAGGTGAATGCTCGAAGGATCAGCCCCAGCGCCACGGCGGCGCTACGAGAGATACCAGCGCGACAGTGGATGAGCAACCCCTCTTGCGCGGGTAGACCGTCGACGAAGGCCAGGATCTGCGCGACGTCTTCGGCGCAGGCCGCCCGCATGCCTTGGGTATTCGCAGCATCTTCGACATCGTAGAAGGCGACGTGAAATTGCGACTTTGCACCAGGCCAGATTTGCCTCGGGATTGTGGGCTCGAGAATGGACAGAATGTGCCAAAAATTCAAATCGCGTTTCAGTACATGCGGTACATCGCTTAAACCGCAAACGTATATATGGCGATCTAATTGAGGGAGGAGCATGGGTGGAGCTCAATGATCATAATGAATTTCAGCGGCGCTTTAAACGTGGCCGGCCGGGTAAAAAATAATGCTGCGTGGGGCCCGGCCTCCGCACACGCGAAAAACGAATTCCGCCGTTTGATGGAACCACTTGACGGAAGCGTGAGGCAGCTGCGGGAAATAGCAAAACTGTACTCGGGCGCCGGATGTACGAAGGAGGACGGTTGAAGTAAATTGGGCTCGGCATCGGTGGATGTTGCACCGATGCCCGTCCCGCTGATCGAGAAGCGGTTTCAAAAGTGCCTGAGCGTAAGAATGAGACAAGCTAGATGAAAGAAGCCTTGGTAAAGGTTGAGGAGTCTTTCGTGGCGAATGAGGAGACGACGGAAGTTGCCCAGATGGGCAAAGGTGCGTTCCATCTTCC
>JBBQHV010000202.1:0-4132 GCA_038324295.1 Chthoniobacterales bacterium | reverse complement strand
CCGGAAGATCGAGCCCGGCCAGGTTGATCCCGTTATAGATGCCATGGTGATTCACTTCGTTCCTGAAGAAAGTGTCGTGCCATCCCTCGAAATGATCGTTCAGGAGCAGGTTGAGCTCGACGTGCACGTGCGCCCGTTCCCGGTTGATTCCGGCGCCGGTGTGCCCCATCACCCCAAGCGGGGCGCTTTGCCTGACGAACTCTCCGGCCCTCACCCCGATCGTGCGCAGATGCGCGTAAAGACTGTAATAGGGACACCCGCCCCAACGATGCTCGACCACGACGTAGCGGCCATAGTTTGAAGCGCCCGCCCGTTCGTTTGTGTAAACCACCTTGCCCGCCGCGATCGCGCGGACCTCATCGAGCGGCTCGCCCTGGGCATCGCGCCGGACCGGCTGGATGTCCATTCCCTCGTGGAACCGGGTGTAAAATTCCCGGCCGGCATGCGTCTCCGGATCGCGCACGAAACCGTACTGGCCGCCCTCCCACGGATGGGAAATGACGCCCCGCACGTTACGCTCGATGACCTGATAAAATTCCGAGTAGTGTCCGGTCAGGAGCGCATGATTATCGGTCGGCAGCACGAGATCGACCGGCCCGTCCTCGGCGAAGATTGTCGCTGCCGTGAGCCAGAGGAGCGCGCCAGCCAGCCGCCAGCGCCTCATTTCTTCTTACGGCCGATGATTTTCCAATCTTTCGCCATCAACTTGATGTCGGCCTGCGTCAGCCCGGAAGGGAGATAGATTTTGCCGTCGGAGACTCGCCGATCGACCTGCAGCTCGGTCAAGGGCCGGCCATCGACGAAAACAAAAAGCGTCGTCCCGCGCCGCTCCACGCTCAAGGTATCGAGTACGGTGCGGCCGTGATCGTCGAGCTGGAGAAGCGCTCCGTAGCTGCCATCGGCGGCATGGTAGGGATAGAACGATTTCACGTCGCGTTCGCTCAGCCAGGCGGTCTTTTCGATGAAAACCGATTTGCCGTTGACGGACCGAAACGGCTGGGCGAAGACCGCCCCGTCGTTCTTGTTTGCCCCCACGTGAACGCGAAAAGTGCAGTGCCCCGACGCCAGCGCCGCCGAGCTCGCGAGCAGAAAAAGCAAAGCGGCGGGGAGCGCGTTCCTCATCCGCGATTGATAAAGGGTTTGACAGCTTTTGCAACGTTGGCCTCTTTGGGCGGATGAGACGAACCACCCTCCTGGCCTCCCTTTTTGTCTGCGCCGCGACGAGCCTCGCCCTCGCGCAGGACAAGCCCGCCTCCAAGCGCGGCTTCCTCGGCCGCCTTCTCCATCCTTTCAGTTCTTCCGAGAAAGTGCCGGAGTATCGCAACCCGAAGTTGCGCGGTCTCCTCCTCTCGGTGCAGTTGCCGGCCGACCTGGTGAAACTCTCGGAGGTCCGTCAGCTGCCGGTGACCGTGCGCCTGACGAATCGCGGCGAACGTGCCGTCGAGCTGAGCTTTCCGACCGAGCAGCGGATCGATATTTACCTGCACGATGCCGCCGGTCGCATCGTCACCCGCTGGTCGGATAACCGCGCCTTCGCGGCCGATCCCGCGAGCATTCTGGTTAATCCTAACGAACATCTCGAATACTCCGAGACGATCGCGACCCGCGAGCTCTCTCCGGGTAAAGTCTTCACCGTCGAAGCGGTCGTCCCGGCCTATCCGGAGCTGGACGCGAAACGCAAATCGATCGCCGCGCCGTAAGAAAGGTGACGAGTGATGAGTGACAAGTGACCGGTCGCTCTCATCCTTCTCGTCACTCGTCACCTGTCACTCACCACTTTCCATGCCGCTCTTCTCCGATTACCACATGCACCCGCAGGTTCACAGCCTACGGCCTTACACTCAGGAACTGCTCCAACCTTGGGCCGATCACGCGCGCAAGGTCGGTCTGCGCGACATCGCGCTGACCGATCACGATCGTTATCACGAAGGCGTCGATTTCGATGAAATCGACAGACTCCGTAGCGCCAATCCCGATTTGAAAATCCGCGCCGGGATCGAGCTCGATAACGACCCAGTGCATTCGGCCGCCGGCCGCGCCTGGGTCGAGGAGAATTGGGAGCGGCTCGATTTTGTCCTCGGCTCCGTTCATTTTCTGCGCGGCGATTGGGCCTTCGATCACGCCGGCGAGGAGGCGGAGTTTGCGCGCCGCGAGACCAATGAAGTTTACGCTGACTACTACGAACGAATTCGCGCGATCGCGCGGAGCGGGCTGGTCGATTGCATGTCGCACCTCGACCTCGTGAAGATTTTCGGCTTCCGCCCGACGAATGACTTTTCTGATGTGCTCGATGCCACGCTCTCGGAAATTCGGGCCGCCGATCTGGCGCTGGAGTTGTCCACCGCCGGCTGGCGCAAACCGGTCGGCGAGCTCTATCCGAGCGACGAAATCATCCGGCGCGCGCAAGAAAAAGGCATCCCGTTCACGACCGCGTCCGACGCCCATTCCCATGTGCAGCAGGGAGAAAATTTCGATCGGCTGGCGGGGAAGATGGCGGAGATGGGCATTCGCGAGGTTTGCGTCGTTGAGCGACACAAGCGTCGCACCTGCCGGTTGTAGCGGCGCTCTATGAGCGTCGCCGGCAATGCTCGCAGGCCTGGCGCTGCGACGGTCATAGACCGCCGCTACAAGGCCTGCTGCCTTTCCTCCTGGTTGGCTCGCCCTCTCTGTTCGGCCCGTGCCATTCCGCCCGAAATATTTTCGTTATCCCGACCGGGCGGTTGGGCGTGCTGTAGTGTCCGCTGTCTCAGCGGACAAGCCGGGCGCCTCTCTCCCTGCGCAGCCGAGCGACGGTTCCGCTGAGACAGCGGACGCTACAACGCCTTCGCCGCGAGCAGAGCGAACCTTGCGCCGGCCTGGCGTCGCGGACTCGCCGAGCTCGAACTGCGCCGCGCTTAAGTGCGCGCGTTTACAGCCGCAGCAGCCGCGCCGGCAGGAGGAGGAGACCGCCGAGGAAGGCAAAAAAGGCGCGGACGACCACGCCAACCAAACGGAACGGAAGCGCCAGGAGCCAGACGATCGGGAACAAAACCAGGGCGAGGAGCGCGACCGGCCAGCAGAGGACGAAGAGAAGGCACCAGCCGAGAAAGAGAATCAGGATCTTCACGAGATTACGTTTTCACGTCGCGCCGGGCCGTCAACTTGCGATCCGCCCAGCCGGTGGCCGCGGGAGCGCGCCCGCCCGCCCGGACCGGATTTCCAGGCGAGCAACGTGAGCCCGACAAATCCGGCGCAGAGGGCAAGCGCGACGAGCAGTTCGCGTGGGTTGGGCGAGAAAATGAGGACGAAATTTTTGCCTTTGACCAGCGCCGAAAAACTCGAGACACAGAACGGCATGAGGAAAAGCCGGAAGATCGTCCAGCGATCCATCCGCGCCTTCGTTTTGCCGGCCGTCGCGCTCAGGTAAAGCGCGAACCCGATGATCGCGCTCAGGCCGATCGAAGTGATCCAGAGCCGTGGATTCGGATCGAAATAGCGGAGCACGACGACGGCATACCAGATGAAGTAACACCAAAGGATCAGCCGCCCCTTGCTTAGATTACGCAGGTAATTCCACAACATCGCCCCGGATAATCAGCCGTCCGCGGCCCAGCGCAAGAGGCGTTACGTGTGGCGCTGGAGCGTCTCGGTGCGGGGGAAGTCGTGTCCGTGTTTCAATCCCGCGCTCGCATCCGCAGGACTGACCATACTCAGAAGATCTGAGAGACGCGTCTACAGCCCGAGGCCGCCCAGGCCGGGCATGCCGCCGGTGATCTTTTCCATCTCCGAGCCGGCTAATTCCTTGCCTTGCGCGATGGCTTGTTGCACGCCGCTCAGGATCAGGTCCTCCAAAATTTCGATGTCTTCGGGATCGACGATTTCCTTTGCGATCTTGATCGAGAGGACGTTGCCCGCGCCGTTCGCCACGACCGTGACCTTGCCGCCGCCGGCGCTGACCTCGACGGTTTTTTCCTCGAGCTCGGCCTGGGTTTTGGCCATCTGCTCCTGCATCTTCTGCGCTTGTTTCATTAACTTGTTCAGGTTCATAAGGTCAGGTGGTGACGGATTTGATTTCGCCTTTGAATATCTCAAGGGCTTCTTTGATCAGGGGATCGTTTTTGAAGGTCTCGATGGAGTCGTTAGGCTGGGCCGG
>JBBQHV010000201.1:0-4167 GCA_038324295.1 Chthoniobacterales bacterium | reverse complement strand
GAAAGCGCGCCCGATCCCGCCCGTCGCGAGCACGACGGCTTTGGCGCGAAAGATTTTAAAGCGGCCCCGCTCGCGATCGTAGCCGAACGCGCCGACCACGCGCCCATCTCGCTTGAGCAAGGTCAGAATCGTATGCTCCATGTGCACATCAATCCCCTGGTGGACGCCGTGATCCTGCAAAGTGCGAATCATCTCCAGGCCAGTGCGATCGCCGACATGCGCAAGACGCGGGTATTTGTGGCCGCCGAAGTTTCGCTGCAAAATTCGGCCATCCTTCGTCCGATCGAAGACCGCGCCCCACGCTTCCAGCTCGCGCACGCGCGCGGGTGCTTCCTTCGCGTGCAGCTCGGCCATCCGCCAGTTGTTGACATACTGGCCACCGCGCATCGTGTCGGAGAAATGCACCTGCCAGTTATCGCGATCGTCGACATTGGCGAGCGCCGCCGCGATCCCGCCTTCCGCCATGACGGTATGAGCTTTGCCTAACAATGACTTGCAGACCATCCCCACCTTGATCCCCGCGGCCGAGGCCTCGATCGCGGCCCGCAGCCCCGCGCCGCCCGCGCCGATGACCAGCACATCATGGGTGAAAGTTTCGTAGTCGGTCATGAACGTCGCTCCCTGGGAATCATGCCCGATCTCGATCGGCGGAAATGAAGTGTGTGGAATCGTGGTGTCCGAGAGCGCGCAGTGTGGCAACGCCCGGGAGAAGTTTCCGGGCCGCAAAGTGGGGGACGGCGTAGGTCGGTTCAAACGGAATCAGAATGGCCACCGGCGCGCCTCGCTCGGTGATGATCAGTTCCTGGCGTCGAGCGGCTTGCCGCACCCGCTCGCCGGTCTTGAGATGAAGTTTGCGGATGGAGATGGTCGTCATGTGCACAAGTATCTGTTTCGCGTCGAGGATTGCCAGAGACATGTTTCGCTGTCGAGCGAGAGAATGCCAGGAAAGGATCGGACGGTCCCAGGAAAGTAGCGCGCGCTCCACCTCCAGGGCACGCTCTCGGATGTGGTCGAGAAAAGCCCTGTTGGAGCGGGACAGATTTTTCTGCCAAAGCGCCGCTACAACGAGAGGTGGAAAGCGCGGCCAGTCTCGAGACGCCGTTTGCTCGCCCGCCAAAGCTTAGAAGAATCTGAAATCGTGCCACACGCCTAACGAACAGAGGCGCACGTAGATGTCGGAGAAGGCGACCCAAAAGAGACTCATCCAGGCCCAGAGCATGTGGCGGCGATTGAAGCAACCGACGCAGGCGTAGGCGCGATAGGAGGTAGGTGATTTCGAGAATTGATCGAGGAATCCGCCGACGAGGTGGCGCAGGGAATGGCAGCCAAATGTATAGCCGCCGAGCAGCACGAGGTTGAGCGCGAGGACGAACGTCCCGACACCCATGCCAAACCGGGTCGCCCCCGTCGTGGGATCGACAAACCAGAGCGCCTGCCAAACATCATGCGCGAGGACGAGGAGGAAAAGGAGCGCGAGGTAGAGAAAATAGCGATGCACATTCTGCATGATGAGCGGAAAGGAGCGCTCGCCGAGATAAGTGCTGCGCGGTTCGCCGACCGCGCAGGCCGGCGGATCGGCCCAGAAGGCTTTGTAATAGGCGCCGCGGTAATAGTAACAGGTGACCCGAAACCCACCCGGCGCCCAAAGAACGAGAAGAGCCGGCGAGAAAAGTAACCAGGCCGGCCACCAGCCCGGCTTGGGACCAAACCAGCTATGCGGGGAAGCGCCAAAAATCTCCGGGGAATAAAACGGCGAGAGATAAGGGCCGAAGTAATAGTTCCGTCCCTGAAACGCCGCCCAGGTCGAATAAACAACGAACGCGCCGAGACCGAGAAAAACAACCAGCGGCTGCGCCCACCAAACATCCGCGCGCATCGTTTGCCCAAAGGAGCGGCGGGGAAGAGTCAGTTCGGCCTGCGTCATCGTTGCTTGGTTCTGATAGCGAGGCTGCCGTTGCTTGGCAAGAACTTCTCCGATCGCCCGCTACCGCGGCGGGGCGGCGGGCGGCGCAAGCGAGGCGACGAGGCTGTCGAAGCGCGGATCGACCCGAAGGGAGTCCCAGATAGGATGCAGGCGCAACTGGCCGTAACTTACGTCGCTCGGGACTTGGACGACCGTCCGCAACTGCTCGAGAGCAGCCTCTTTGTCGCCGGTCCAGGCATAGACGACCGCGAGATATTCGCTGACGAGCGGCCCGTTGATCGCGTCCTTGCCGATCGGGAGGAGTTCAACCGCGCGCTGCCCTTCCTGGATCGCCTGCTCTTTTCGGCCTAACGCGGCATCGATCATTCCGAGCAGGCAAAGCGACTTACTGTCGTTTGGGCTATCGCGCAGATTCTGCTCGATCTCTTCCCGGGCGGCAGTGAAAGCGGCCAAGGCCGCGCCGTCATCGCCGCGGAGGCGGGCGGCCAGAGCCTCGCACCAGGAACGCGGAAAATGGATGCCTTCGTTGTTGTAACCCCGGGCGCTCATGGCTGCGAGGGCGAGGTCAGCGGCGGCGACATTGCGTTCGCAGAGAGCAAGGAAAAACCATTCGTCGGACAGACCGGAGGCGGCCGACGGGTCTTCCGCCACGATCCGGTCGATGGCGGCGCGAAGCGGTGCGGGATCGGCACGCTGATGGAGGGCGAGCCCCGCCCGAGCCACCTGCAGGCTCACATCGTCAGGCAAAATCCGCCGCGCGCGATCGAGCGCGGCCGCCGCGTCGTCGAATTGCCGGAGCAAGAGATAACTGACCGCGATCTGCTGCAGGGTGTAAGTGTTCCGCGGATCGAGTTCGAGGGCGTGGACGAGATTGCGGGTGGACGCGTCCCAACGGCCCTGCCGGCGATCGATGAAGCCCGCCAGTTGGAAAATCAACGGCTCGTTAGGCAAAGACCGGCGAGCGATGGCCAGCTCGCGCCGCGCATCGTCGTAAGCGAGGAAGCCGCAGTAAAGATGCTCGGCGAGTGCGAGATGAGTCTCGCCCGCATTCGGCCGCAGGCGCTGGGCAGCGTGGACCGCTTCTTCGGCAAGAGCGAGGCGCGCCGGGGTTTGGTCGGGACCGGTCAGATAGATCTGATCGTGCGCGCTGGCCAATCGGCAATAAGCCAGAAAATAACCGGGATCCTGAGCGACCGCCTGATTGAGGAGAGCGACGGCCTCGAAGAGTTTCTCCGCTCCCTGTGCGTTAAAAAGCGGCGCCGAGATGAGGGCATTGGCGCGGAGATAATAATCATGCGCAGTGAAATTGGCGGTGGGCTGTTCTTCAATCGCCGCTTTTTCCTCGGGCGAAATCTTGGTTTCCAACTGCGCCACGATCTTCTCCGCCAGCTCGCTCTGGAGAGCGAAGAGATCGTTCAGATCGCGCTCGTAACTTTCCGCCCAAAGGTGGGTATCGGTCCGGGCGTCGATCAGCTGCGCGCTCACCCGCACCCGCTGCCCGTCACGCTGGGCGGCTCCTTCCAAAACGTAGGCGACCCCCAGCTCTTTGCCGATCTCGCGGAGGTTGCGCGGGGTACCGCTGCGGTATTGCATCACGGAGGTGCGGCTGATGACCTTGAGATCGGCTACCTTGGCAAGATCGGTCAGAATCTCGTTCTGGATGCCGTCGGTGAAATAAGCGTTCTGCTTGTTGTCGCTCAGGTTTTCGAAGGGCAGGACGGCGATGCTCTTTTCCGGAATCGCGGAGGTCGCGTTGGTCCCAGGCAGGGCCAGATCGGTGAGAGAAGGAGCGTGCGCGACGCTTCGCCACGGATGCCAGACCCAATAGCCGTAGAGCGCGAGAGCCGCGATCAGCAGTCCGCCAAATCCCAGGACCGCGAGTCTTCGATAATCGCTCGAAACCGCCGCGCCCGCAGCCGCCGTTTTGCGCACGCCGCGCCCGCTGATTTCAAAAACCCAGGCCAGGATCAACGCGCCGGGAAATCCCAGCGCGATGAGGAGGAGGAAGACCTGCATGACCCAATCGGGCGCATGAAAAGCAGGGAGGACCGTGCCGACGAGTTGCACCGCGGCTGAAGCGGCGATCACATAAGCGAGCGCGACCCGATAGACCCGCCGCCGTTTGAGCTCTTGAAAAAAAGTTCTCATGCCGGCCCTCCGACCCTCCTTTAGCCTGGCTGGGGAATTATCGTGCTTTTTCGCCCGGAGCGAAGCCTCTTTTGCAGGGCGAGCAAATACTCCGG
>JBBQHV010000200.1:0-4190 GCA_038324295.1 Chthoniobacterales bacterium | reverse complement strand
CGTCTCGGGCGCGCGCGGGTCTGCGTAGATTTTGCTGAAATACCAGGCGCGCTGCCGAAAGCGCAGATCGTCGTTCACCTTCGTCCAATTATCGCCGCCGTCGTCGGAGCGGAAAATCCCGCCCTCCTTCGCTTCGATAATCGCGTAGACGCGGCTCGAGTCGCCGCCGGAGACCGTCACCCCGATACGGCCGAGAATTCCTTCGGGCAGACCGTTACCCTGCAGTTGCTGCCAGGTCGTCCCGCCGTCGGTGGAGCGATAGAGCCCGCTGCCCGTCCCGCCACTGGAGAAAAACCACGGTTGCCGGCGCACCTGCCAGAGCGCGGCGAAGAGTGTGTTCGGATTATGCGGATCGAAGACGACATCGATCGCGCCGGTCTCCTTGTCTTTGCTCAGGACTTTCTGCCATGTCTTGCCACCGTCGGTCGTGCGGAAGACGCCCCTTTCGTCGTTAGGCCCAAAGGCGTGCCCGACCGCCGCGACGAAAACGACGTCGGGATTATCTGGGTGAACGATGATTGCGCCAATGTGGCGGCTGTCTTTCAGGCCGACGTTGCGCCAGGTCTTGCCGGCATCGACCGATTTATAAACGCCGTCGCCGTAGGTGATGTTGCCGCGAAGGGCGGACTCGCCGCTGCCGGCGTAGATGATGTTGAGATCGCTCGGCGCAACCGCGAGGGCGCCGATCGAAGAGGTGCCGTGTTGCTTGTCGAAAAGCGGGTGCCAGTTGCCGCCGCCATCGGTCGTTTTCCAGACTCCGCCCGCGACCGCCCCGAAATAGTAGGTATTCGGTTCATCGGAGACGCCTTCGATGGCGAGGGCGCGTCCGCCGCGGAACGGGCCGACCTCGCGCCACTCCATTCCGCTCCAAAGTTTTTCGTCGAACGCGTTTTGCGCCTTGGGCGGCGCCGCCCAGGTAGCGGCGGCGACCAGGAAAACAAATGTTCCGCCTAACAAACCAAACTGACAGTGAGCAGCCAGGGAGCGAAGTTGCATCGGGCAGTTTCCAACTCTTCCGCCACCCGGCAAACGGAATGTTCCCGTGGCGCGAGCATACAGCTTGCGCGGTTAAAACTAGCAAACAGGAAGCTCGCGCTACCGCGTCGACACTTTTGCGCATCCCATCGGAAACCGCGACGACGGCTTTCTTCATTGTGAGGGAGAGTTTGACCACGGATTTCACGGATGGAGAAAAGCTGAGTCCCGCTTTCTTCACTATCCGTGTCATCCGTGAAATCCGTGGTTGTTTCTGCCTTGCTGCGGCGCTCGTGGAATTGGGCGGGCTCGTCTGATTGACAGCGCCGTTTGCGATGGGTCACATGAAGACGCTCTCGATTCGGGGATTGTACGAAAAAACCGGGTGCTGGGTCCGCCAGGCCGGGCCGCCGGCCAGTTTGCCCGCGAGTTTTTTGTAGGCTGCAGTTTTCGCCCGCGAGCGACCGCGACCGGAGCGCAACGGTTTCGTGATTTATTTCGGGGCGTGCTTTCCCAGCGAAAACCTTCGCCGCCCTTTACGACCAATTCGCAGCTGACTGCGACGCGCGCTTGCCGAAATCTGCCTAACGACGAGCGGTTTCGAGCTGGCGCGTGAGAGCGGCGGGTGTCGCGTTCGCGGCGGGCGCTTCCGGCGCGGTCTCCGCCGTGCAGCGGACGCGCCGGGCGGCGTAGTAGGAGCCGATCACGAGGATCGCGGCGAGGAGCTGGGCGGCGAGCGTTTCGTAGGTCGGGAAAATGGCGAACCACAGCCCCGCCCAATCCGGGATCGCACTCGTTAGGCCAGGAACTGGCGTGGTCGAAATCCAATGGGCGAGCTGCATCTCCTGTGCTTGTTCGCCGACCATGACGAGGAGCACGCCCCCAAGGAGAATGCCGGTTGTGACCAGCATCTGCCGATAAGGCAGTCGCTGTTGCAGGACGAAGGTGAGGACGGCGACAAAGCCGGAGAGGATGAGGCCGAGCAACGTGCCTTTCAGGACGACGCCGCCTCCGAGCCGGAGGTAATAGGTTTGCAAAAAGAGCACAACCTCAAATCCCTCGCGATAAAGCGAGGTGAAACCGAGCAGGACAAGTCCCCAGACGAGCCGCCGCTGCGACGCTTCCGGGCCCCCGCCGAGCAGACTTTTGCGGCGGCGATTGTGATGACGAATCCAGCCGCCCCAGTAAATCTTGTGGAAAAACCAGTTCATGATCACGAGGAGCACGACGACGGCGAGCAAGCCGGTGGCGGCCTGGAGATTGAGTGCGGAAATGTTGTCGGAGAGCGAGTGGATGATTCGGACTGCGACCATCCAGGTGACGAGGGTGGCGAGAAAAGCGAGGCCCGCGCCCCACGCCACCGGCCGGCGGCAGGCGCGGCGCGGACCGGTCATGCTCGCGGTGATGGCGGCGATGACGAGAATGCACTCGAGGCCTTCGCGAAAAACAAGGACCGCGATGTCGAGCGCGGCGACGGTCGGGCTGGTGTTGGCGGCGGTCGGATCGGGCGAACCGCCGACCGCGATCCCCTGCCAGACCATCATCGCGAGGACAGCGAGCGCGGCGAACAAGACGAGCAGCTTTACGACAAGGCCAAGACGCGGCGCGGTCAGTTCGGCCGCGGGGGAGGGGACGCTCGACGGACGGGCGGCAGACGTGATCACGCTTTGCAGGTTATCACACTGAGCCGGAAGCGCTGTCGCGCGCTTGTCATTTTTTAGCGGCAAATTGCGCTTCTCTCCGTTCGCACCCCGCGCGCGGCGCCTTGTGAATTGCCCACGAGAGCGTAAAATCCGAAATGCAGCGCACGCGGGGATTTACGCTCATCGAGGTCGCGATTTCGGTTTTCATTTTGATGATCATCATGCTCCTCGCGATCCCGAGTGTGAGCGGCGTGCTGGCCGATCGCCGGCTCCAGCGTTCGCTCAACGCGATGAACGAGATCGTCCGCCAGGCCCAGGACCACGCGGTGCGCGAGCGGCGGCCTTACCTGGTCGTTTGGCAAAAGGACAACATCATTCTGCGGCCGGAGGCGGTCGATAAGAGCGACGCGTCGGCCCCGGTCGCGAGTCTCGCGCTCGACAAGGGCCACGCCTTTCTCCTCCGGCTGCCCGCAGCGCTGGAGAAAAGTCCGCTCGCGCAATGGATTTTCTGGCCCTCCGGCACGTGCGAGCCGGCGAACGTCAGCTTCAAAGGGCCGGACGGTTCCTGGGAGGTGAATTATTCGCCGCTCACGGCGCGGCCGGAGATTGTTCGTTATGCGGCGAAATAGACGTTTTCTCGGTTTCGCGCTCTACGAGGTGCTGCTCGGCCTCACGATTTTTGTCGTCGGCGTGCTCGCGCTCGGACGAGCGGTGGAAAATTGCATCAACGCGAGCGAGCTGAGCGAGGAGGACAACCGCGTCCGCCAATTGCTCGGCAACCGAATGGCGGAGCTGCAGGCCACGCCGGCCCGGCCCGATTCGAAGAAGGAAGATAAGATCGACACCGGTTACGGCATCGTTAGGCTGATCCAGGCGGCGGCGCCCGAGGAGTTGACCAAATCGGACGACACGGTGGTGAACGGCATTACCCGGGTCACGCTGACCGCGGAATGGTCGCGCGGCGGGGTCAAGCAAAACAAGCAGATCACGTTTTATGTTTATCGGGTCGGTTAAACGGAAGCAGGGGCCGCTCGTTAGGCGGGCGGCTTTTACCCTCCTCGAGATCACGCTCGCGGTCGCCATTCTTGGGCTCATGGCGCTGGCCATTTATCGATTCGTCGCGACCAATCTCGTGGCGGTGCGTGTCTCCGCCGAAGTGAGCGCGATGGACGCCACTTATAGCGGCTTCGAGAGCCTGCTCACCGCGCAATTGCAGGATCTGCCGCCCGGTCAGGGGGCGCTCACCGGGGAGCCGTTCAAATTCAGCGGCCGCTCCCGCGACGAGATGAGCTGGATATGCCCCTCCGGTCCCGGCCTTTTCACTCGTTATGCGCTGGGCGATTACGAGGTCACGATGCGCTTGCGCCCGATTCCGAAGACCGACCTGATGGAACTGGGCGTGGCCCGGATTTCCGTCGATGACGACAGCACGACCGGACCGAATCCGGCCTGGGTTCCGCTGATCGAGAACCTGCGCAGCCTGGAGATTCGTTATTTCGATCCGCGCCTGAATGCGTGGGTCGATCGCTGGACCGACCAGGGCACGCTCCCGCATCTGGTGCGGGTGACGAT
>JBBQHV010000199.1:0-4191 GCA_038324295.1 Chthoniobacterales bacterium | reverse complement strand
TCGCCCGGTGAATCAAGCCCGACAAAACGAAACACCGGGCGAGACGCCCGGTGGCCCCACAGCCGAGACGGCTGTGCCACCTCGAATGGCGCAACGCTAAACAGGTCCGAGGGCGGCGTCTACAGCGTACAGCGGAAGGCGACCCATTTTCCGCGGCGGCGGTGTTCTTCGATCTTTAACTCGGAATTGCGTAGCGCGCGCACAACCGAAGCCGCCTGCTCGCGCAAAATTCCGGAGACGATGAGACGGCCCTCCGAGCGCAGTGCGCGGCGGAGATTTGGTGCGGCGGCAATCAGCAACTCGCTGAAAAGATTGGCCGTGATGATGTCGGAGCGTCGTGACGGCTCCCAGCGCAGGAGGTCCTGCCTAACGAATCTGGCATCGCGGATTTTGTTCAGGCGCGCGTTTGCCTGCGCGTGCGCGATGGCGCGAGGATCATTGTCGAGGCCGAGGACTTCGCTCGCGCCGAATCGTCGCGCGGCAAGAGCAAGAATGCCGGTGCCGCTCCCCAAGTCGAGCATGCTCCAGCCGACGTCCCACGAGCGCGTCGCTTCCTCGAGGAGGCGCAAACACATCGCGGTGGTGACATGCTCGCCGGTTCCGAAAGCACCCGCCGCCGGAATGATTAGCTGCGTCCGGTCGGGAGGAGCGGCCTCGGCCAGGACGACGAGGCGACGACCGATCCGCAGCGGCGGGCGCGGTTTGGCGGCGAGATATTTCTTCTCCCAGTCGCGCACGTCTTCGACCGATCCGCCGAAGCGATGTTTCAAGGCCGTCACCGCAGTTCGCCTCGTGCAGGTGACTTCGACGAGGCTGCGGGCTCTCCCGGGTCGCTCGACGATCGCGACGTTTCCCAGTCGATCGAGGGCGTCCTGGTTTGATTCCAGCCAGGCCGCGCTCGCGTGAAATTTCCAGAGATACATCGGGCGAGAAAAATAATCGCGCGATTCTGAGAAACGGCGAGATCTGAAACTCCGGGGAGGACGGGGGTGTCACCCCGTCGTCGCCGGGAGTCTCCCGGCGACACATCTGCAATCCGCGGGAGGAAAGTAAGTCTTATTCGCCATTAACCCGAAGACCTAAGGTGCTTGGGAGACTCCCAAGCACGACGGGGTAACACCCCGTCCTCCCCGGAGGTTGCAATGACCGCAGCTAGATGATCGGCAGCGTCGTGAACTTTCGGCCCAGGACGGTCGCGCTCGGTGCGCCGAGCCACTTGTCGAGCACGGTGCCGTAGACGCTGCGGAAGTCGGTGTTGAAACGCAGATCGCCGTTATCGAGGTTCGTTAGACTGGGATGTTGGCCGAAGAGTCCCGGCTTGACCCGGCCGCCGAGGACGAACATCGGCGCGGCCGCTCCGTGGTCCGTCCCGCCGTTCGTGTTTTCCTGCACGCGCCGGCCGAATTCACTAAAAGTGAGAAGGAGCACACGCTCGAAATTTCCCTGCTGCTTCAGATCGGCCACGAAGGCGCTGAGCGCGTCGTTCAGTTCCATCATGAGATGGTCGTGGGCGCCGAGCTGGCCGGCATGTGTGTCGAACCCGCCCTGGCTCGCATAATATACCCGCGTCGTTAGGCCGCCGCCGATCATGCGCCCGATCAGGCTGAGGCTGTTGCCGAGGCGAGTTTTGGGATAGGGGACCGCCGCCTTCGACTTGCGGGCAACGGCGAGAATTTTGTCGGAGCTGATCTGCGCATCGAGCGCCGTCCGTTGCAGGAAGTCGACTGCGCTCAGCTCGGAAGTCGTCGCGCCGGCGATCGCGCCGATCGAACCGCCGTCGGCGGCCGCGATCGGTTCTTCCGTTCCCTGGTTGAGCTGACGATAAAAATACTCCTCGGAGCGGCTCTCGTCGGGGCCACCGCTGCTTTTGAAACGAAATTGCTCAGGCCGCGAGAAGACCACGCCGGTAGGCGTGCGCGCGGTGAAGGCCTGCGGCATTTCGCTCCCGATCGCGACGCCGACGGTGGGATCGGCGCCGGCGCAACAGTTGTCGAAATAGCGGCCGAGCCAGCCTTCGCTCGCGTTGCGATCGGCATCGGAAGCGGTTTGCCAGATCTCGGTCGAGCGAAAATGCGACCGGTTCGGGTTTGGATAACCGACGCCTTGAACGACCGCGAGGTGGCCATCCTCGAAGAGCGCCTTCAAACCGGTCAGGCGCGGATTGAGGCCGGCGTAGGAATTCAGGCGCAGGATCTTGTCGGCCGGGAGAGCGAGCTTCGGGCGGGCGCGATGATAGGCGTCATCGGCGAAGGGCACGACCATGTTCAAGCCGTCATTGCCGCCGGCCATTTGCAGGACCACGAGAATCGTCCCGTCTTTTCCGGTGGCGACCTGGGTGAGGGAATCGGCCGCCATCGCGTCGAGGGCGAAGAAGGTTTTCTCGATGAAAACCGGCAGCGTCCAGGAAGCAGCCGCGCCCAAAAAAGAGGTGCGCAAAAATCGGCGCCGGGTCTGAAGAGATGGGGTCATGCGAAAAGTTTGAAGAAAAACGAGATCGGAAATCGCAATACGATCTCAACGTATAAAAAAGGATTAAGCATTTGTTTCGGTCAGTTTTAAGCCAGTTGAAACTGGGGCGTGCTCATCAGCAGATGGATTAAGTGCCGGACCGTCTCGTCGGTCTGCTCCGCCCCCTGCGCCTTCAGATAGGCGAGAAAGGTTTCGCGTTGTTTGGTGGCTGCCGGGGCTTGAAAGAGCCGGCTCGCCAGAGTGGCAATCAGCTTCTCCGGATCCTTGCGATCCTCTGCGGGAGCGATCCTGGCGAGATCGGCCGGCGCCCGTTGCAAGGCAGGCGGGGCGGCCGGCTGATGAAGTGTGCCGTTGAGCAGGTAATTGGCAAAATTATATCGGAAGAGCAGCGTCGAAGTGCTGACCCAGGATTTTCCGCCGTCCCACCCTTTCACGTTCGGCGGCGCGAGAAGGAGCTGGCCCATGGCGCGAAGTGCGTTTTCCGCAGCTGGCGCGGGCGGGAGTTCGGTCTCGAGCAATTTGCAGCTCTGGACGAGGAATTGCACCGGACTCTTGATCTGGGTGCGACGGACCCGCTCCGCATAAAATTCATGCGAAAGAAAGATCTCGCGCAAAACGGGGCGAACTTCGAAATTATGCCGGCGGAGCAACTGCGCGACCGCTTCGACCGAGGGAGCGGACGGTTCGTCCTCGACGAAAAAGCCCCACAGTTTCCGGCCGATGAATTGCGTGCAGGCCGGCTCCTGCACGATCAGATCGAGAATATCGTCGCCGGAAAAGTTGCCGGTTCGGCCGAGGAAGGTCTTAGGCGTTTCATCATGCTGCCGGGCGAGGAAGCGAAACGCGTTCCGCTTCCGGTCGATCCGATAACCGGTGAAAGCGCGAGCCGATTCGCGCACATCCTCTTCTCTGTAATGCCCGATCCCGAGAGTGAAAAGTTCCATCACCTCGCGCGACCAGTTCTCGTTAGGGTGATCCTTCTTGCTCTGCGCGAGATCGAGATAAATCATCATCGCCGGGTCGCGCGAGATCGCTTTCAGGAGGGTGGAAAAATTGCCGAGCGCGTGCGCGCGGAAGGTCTCGTTCTGTCGCCACATCGCGTAGGCGCCTTTCACCTTCTGCGCGCTCGTCGCGAAGTGCCCGTGCCAAAAAAGCGTCATCTTCTCGGTCAGCGGCGCGCGGGTTGACTTCATTCGCGTCAGCCACCAGAAACGCAGGTCGCGCAATTCGTCGTGCACTTCCCGGCGCATCTCGCGGCGTTTCTCCCGCAGCTCGGCGGGCTCGCTTTTCAGTTCGCGCAACTCACGGCGCTTCGCGAGCAAGTCGATCGGCGCGGTCCAGGCGCGGTCCGCGGTTTCGTCCGGTTCGGCCGACGTCTGAAGAAATCCATCAACCGCGCCTTCCAGCCCTCGAGCATGCAGTTGCGCGATCTCGTCCGGCGTCCCGCCAAAACCGGTGCGATTCAAGAGGTGCGCGGCCGTCTCGAGGTTCCAATTTTTCTCGGGCAAAGGCGTCAGCATGGGATGTAAACGATGACAAGTGAGAGCTGCGGCAAGTTACGAATAATCCGCCCCGCCCGGTTGACCGACGCAGCGCCGCTGACGAGTCTCGGTCAATGCCGCAGCGCGACCGTTATCTCTTTGTTTGCACAAATCGCCGCGCCGCTGACAACCCGCGCGGATCGTGCGCCGCAAAAGGCTCGGAAGCGGTGCAGGAGCGGCT
>JBBQHV010000198.1:0-4193 GCA_038324295.1 Chthoniobacterales bacterium | reverse complement strand
CGGGCCCGGTCGCGATCGCCGAGAATGCGCGCGGCGTACTGCAGGAGAGGCAATTCGAAGCGACGAAGCAGGGTCGTTAGGTCGTTCTCTTCGGCTGAGACTGATTCGGCCACGCGCATAGATTCTTCCCCAGTTCTAACTCCTGAGCGGTCGAATTATTAGGACAATTCAATCAGGAGGGCGTTGGCCGCACTGCGCGCTTTACTTTTTCGTCTCTCCCTCGGCAAAAGCAAAGCCATGCAACACCACACTTTTCTCCACCGAGCCGTCTCTCTCGGATTGCTCTCGCTGGTCGTTGTCCCGCGAGTCGAAGACGATCCAAGCGCGAGCGAGGCGGACTACGACCGCCGCGGCAGGATGAAAGTCTGCCGCGCCAAGGCGATTGCAGCAGGGCCGGCTCGTAAAATTGTTCCAGTAACTCCTTCTCGAAAAGATCGGGGTTACGGGCGGCGAACGTTTCCCAGTCAACGTAGTCACCGCGCAATCGCCGCTCACCGATGACCGCCAGGAACGCGCCCGTTATCGTCTCGTGATAGCCCTGCGGATGCCCCGCGCCCGCCGCCAGACGGCGCAGCCCGCGCGCGAGATGGAGGAGCGCTTCGGGAAAAGGATGGCGCTCGAGAAGTTGATAGCTGATGCGGACGTGTTCGCGATGCGGAAAGCGCGCCGGATCGATTCGCCCCGCTTCGAAATCCGCCAGCGTCGAACCCGCATCAGTCGCCGGCATGATCTTCCTCCACCAGGCGATGGCTGTCGCGCGCGTTCAGGTCGAGGCCGTAGATCGTGCGCAGCTTCTTGATATGTCCCAGCGTTTTCGAGCTGAAGGCGGTTTTCCCTTCCAGGGCATGCAGGGTGACGCCCTCGAGGAGATCGCCGAACGAGAGATCGAGATACTCGGCCAGGGCCTTGAGCACTTTGACGAGGGTCTTCTCCATCCGCGCGCCGACCTGGACGCGCTCCACTGGTTTCGGCCCAGTTTGTTTCATGGCTACCTTGTTACCACTGTAACATGGTAGCCGCAAGCAACAAATCTGCCGAGGGGCAGAGCGACAGCTTCTGTAGCGTGCGCCGGATGCTCTAGGACCGTTTCCGCGCGCGCGACCAGATGAGAAAGAGCAGGCCGATCGCGGCCAGGATTCCCGTCGCCAGAAGCCAGCCGCCATTCTCGGGGATGTGCAGATAGGTCGTGTCCTTGCGCACACCCTCGGCCCAGCCGAGGAGGAGACAAAGCAGCGCCACCGCAAAGAAAATGATGCTGAAAGCGAGTGGCGAATCGCCCGGTTTGTCGGGCGAGTTTGGATCGGAAGTCATGCTCGCAGATTCGCACGCCGGGCCGTTTTCGGCAATCGCCGCGCGGCCAGGTCAGAACGAGCCGTCGTCAGGCGCGGTCACGCCGTAATGGAGCCGGGCGCAATCGGGGCAGACGCCATGGGTAAATTCCGCCTCCGAATGCTCGACGATGTAGGTCTCCAGCCGGGTCCAATGCTTCTCCTCGTCGAGGATCCGCTTGCAGTTTGCGCAGATCGGGATGAGCCCTTCGAGCTGCTTCACCCGCCGCGCCAGTTGCGCGTTTTGTTCGGCCACGCGGGAGACAAGGACGGCCAGCCCGACCAGCACAACGCCGCGCACGAGGCCATTGACTAGCTCGGCCGGGATCGGGTCCGGGTCGCGAAAGATGGTCACTCCGCCGCGTGCGGTGGCGAGGAAGACCGCGATAAAAATCGCCTCGCGGCGGGCGCAATTCCAGCCCGCGAGCATGACCGGGAGAATGAAGAGGATGGGGAAAAGCAGGACCGGACCGCAAAGATAATCCGCAACCAGGATCACGGCGGAGAGCGCGAACCAAACCCAGCGACGGCTCCAGGGCGGCCTTTGAAAGAGGCTTGAAACTGGTTCCGCCGCTTCGGATGCGCTGTTCATGCCGCTTGCGGCGACCGTAGAGTGCCAAAGCCCGGCGCGACAAGCGAAATTCTCCGACGAAAAGGGGCGCGGAGTAGTCCGCTTTGAGCATGACAAACCGGCCAGGAGTTGTTCGACTACTACACAAGCGCGGTGGCGCTACGCCGCGGGCACGACGCCCTCAATCATGGAGATTATTCGGTCGTCTTCACCGATAACGATCACGATTCACTCGCCTTCGTCAGGCGAAGCGGGCAGGAGAAACTGCGCGTGGCGGTCAACCGGAGCGGGGAGCCTCCGACCCTCGGGATGAATTTTCCCCACCGCAAAGCGGAGCCGATCTTCGTCACGGGCGGCGATCTCGCCGATGTGCAAGCCGAGGATTCCGGCAACGCTCTGGACCTCACGCTACCCTCACTAACTGGAGCAGTTCTCTCCTTCCAGTGAGCGGCCTGCAGCAGACCTCCGGGGAGCACGGGGTGTCACCCCGTTGGCGATGGGAGTCTCCCATCGCGAACTTCCCTTGCGGGTTGCTTGAAAAATCGACGGTCGAATTTGGCTCGGAACCTGAAGAAAGTTCGTCGGCGGAGACTCCGCCGACCAACGGGGTGATACCCCGTGCTCCCCGGAATCTGCGCTTCGCCCTCTTGGTTATTTTCGCAGTCCTCTGCTCCGCACATCCGCGATTGGCGATTGATCGGCTTCGCCCAATACGTCTCGGTTTTTCGCGAGCAGCTCTTCTGGTCGATCCTCCTCAAGACCGTCATCTGGACGGCGGTGAACATCGTCTTTCACGTCGCCATCGGCGTCTTCCTCGCGGTCGTGCTCCATCAAAAATTCCTCCGCGGCAAATCCGCCTGGCGCGTCCTGCTCATCCTCCCGTGGGCCCTGCCCCAATACATCACCGCGCTCACCTGGCGCGGGATGTTCAATTACGAATACGGCGCGGTGAATCTGCTCATCACGAAGTATCTCCACCTCTCGCCCGTGCAGTGGCTCACTTCGCCTTTCGAAGCCTTTCTCGCCGTCATCATCACGAACATCTGGCTCGGTTTTCCTTTCATGATGGTGATCGCGCTGGGCGGTTTGCAGTCGATTCCGGATGAGCTTTACGAAGCCGCCGATGTCGATGGCGCGTCGCGCTGGTTTCAATTCTGGCACATCATCGCGCCCTTGCTCCGGCCGGTCATGATTCCGGCGATTACGTTAGGCATTGTCTGGACGTTTAATAACATCAACGTCGTCTGGCTCGTCTCGAACATGGGCGAGCCGGCCGACTCGACCCACATCCTCGTCTCCTACGTCTACAAAGCGGCCTTCAACATGTACCGCTTCGGCTGGGCGGCCGCGCTCTCCGTCGTCATCTTCGCGATCCTGTTTGTCTTCGCGCAGGTCTTTCTCAAGAACACCCGCGCGACCGAGCCGGTCTATTGAATGTGGGAGGGGCCAGTTGCGCCTCGATCCTCCATCGCACTCCTACTCCTACTCGTGCTCGTGCTCATAATCGCAATCGTTTCTGCCGAGCACGAGCACGATTACGAAGAGGTGAGCGAGCCTTAACATTGGGCTGGACGAGCCGTGCCCGCGATTCATAATCCGCGATCGGAGGTAACCGATCATGCGTATTTTCCTGGCAGCTCTCCTTGGTGCGATCGCGATGTTCATCTGGACCTCGATCGCGCACATGCTTCTCCCTCTCGGCGAGGCCGGCCTGCGCGAAGTGCCTAACGAGTCTATCCTCAACACGATGCAATCCCAAATAGGGAATCAGGCTGGACTCTATATTTTCCCTGGCTTCGGGCTGGGTCCGAACCCGACCCGCGAGCAGCAGCACGAAGCGGTGAAGCACATGGACGAGCGGGCGGCGCGTTATCCATCCGGCATCCTGATGTATTTCCCGGCGGGCGGGCGCCCCATGCAGATGGCACGCTGGTTGTTGGTGGAGTTCGGGACGGAATTTCTCGAGGCGCTCCTCGTGGTCTATCTCCTCAGCTGCACCCGTCTGGTCACGTATGGTTCGCGCGTTGGCTTCGTTTTCGTGGCCGGAATCCTGGCGGCGATCGCGACCAACGTCTCCTACTGGAATTGGTACGGCTTCCCCGCGATTTACACCGCTTCCTACATGTTCATCCAGGTGGTCGGGTTTCTCTGCATCGGGCTCGTCGCCGCGCTCGTGCTTGGAAATCGCAAAATCACGGAAGCGTAGGCGCGACGTAGCACAGGCATCTTGCCTGTGGGGCAACCGGGCATCTTGCCCGGTGGATCGAGAGGTCGACACGAAACACCGGGCGAGA
>JBBQHV010000197.1:0-4223 GCA_038324295.1 Chthoniobacterales bacterium | reverse complement strand
GGACTGAGCGGTGCAGCGCAGACCGAGGATATCATCGATCGACTCCTGATCCGCTTCGGCGCGGCAATGTTGGAGATTGTGCCGGGCCGAGTCTCAACTGAGACCGACGTTCGCTACTCATTTGATGTCGAGGGTTCGATCAAAAAGGCGCGGCGCTTGATCGAGCTTTACAAGGAAGAGGGCATCGAACGCGAGCGCGTCCTGATCAAGATCGCTTCCACCTGGGAAGGAATCATGGCCGCGGAGCAACTGCAGAAAGAAGGCATCAAGTGCAACATGACTCTTCTTTTTTCGCTCCCTCAAGCCGTCCGCGCCGCGGAAGCGAAGGTTCAACTCGTTTCACCGTTCGTCGGGCGCATTTACGATTGGTTCAAAGCCAAAAACAACCGCGACTACCATGGGGCGGAAGACCCGGGCGTGCAATCGGTGCAGGAAATCTACACCTACTACAAACACTTCGGTTACGAGACGGAAGTGATGGGCGCGAGTTTTCGCAATGTCGGCCAGATCCTCGAGCTGGCGGGTTGCGACCTGCTCACGATCAGTCCCGAGCTGATGAAGAAGCTCTCCGAATCGGACGACCCAGTGGAACGGAAACTGACTCCGGAGGATGCGAAGCGAACAGAAGTAAAACGCCTCGAACTCGACGAAAAGAAGTTCCGCTACCTGCTCAACGAAAACGCCATGGCGACCGAGAAAACAGCCGAAGGAATCCGCAAATTCGCGGCCGATATTCAGAAACTGGAGAAGTTCGTTGCAGGCCAACTGGCCTAGCAAACGGCGTGATCGGACTGGGTGTTTGACGCTTTCCCCGGCGCGCCTTAGCCTCGCCGCATGATGCTTTCGATCGTCCGGGCTGCGACGATCGTGGCGCTTTGTTTATCGTTAGGCTTGCATTGGCTTGCCTTGCAATCACTGGCCTGGACGACCATGCTGGTGGAGAACGTTCGTCATGCGCCGCTGAGTGAAGCCGTGGCGCAGACTTTCGATGGCAGTCATCCCTGTCACCTCTGTCGCGCGGTCGCGGAAGGGAAGAAATCGGAAAGGAAATCTGAGATTCTGCCGACGCTCGCGAAGCTCGATTTGATTTGCCCGCCGCAGCCGCGGATCTGGCAGCCGCCCTTCGTTCCCTATGAGTACGGGACTGTGATTTTCAGAATGGCGCAGCGCAATCAATCTCCGCTGACGCCGCCTCCGCGCTCCCTCATCGGCTAACGGAGTTCGTTAGGCTGAGTTGCGCCGTGCGTGTGCACGGGCCGCAGCATTCTCGTTTGCAACCCGGGAAACGATCGCGCCCCGCCGCGGGCTGTTCCCTCGTCCTCTTTGGTTGAATTCTTAATGAAAAAACATTTGCTTCTACTCTTTTCGGTTACCTGCGCCGTCTGCCAGATCGGCGCGACGAGCCGGGCTTACGGCCACGGTTTTGCGGGCGCGCGGTTTTTCCCCGCGACGCTTTCCACGGACGATCCTTTCATTGCCGATGAACTCTCTCTCCCCACGATCAGCACAATTAGAACTCCCGACGACGGCGGGACGCGCCAGACCGATATATCGGTCGATTTCGCGAAACGGATCACGCCAAAACTCGTCCTCGAAATCGGCAGCACCTTCACCTCACTCGACCCGCGCGACGGGGGCTCAGTCAACGGCTTCGGCAATCTGGAGCTGGGCGCCAAGTATCAACTTCTGGAGAGCGACGCGCACGAAGCGATCGTTTCAGCAGGGCTTGCTGTGGAAATCGGCTGTACCGGCGCGGCCGCGGTCGGGGCGGATTCATTCACGACCTGGACGCCGGGGATTTTTTTCGGCAAAGGCTTCGGCGATCTGCCGGAGGCAGTGCGCTATCTGAAGCCGCTCGCCCTCACGGGGCTGGCGGGCATCGCCATTCCGACGAGCGCAAGCACGCGCAGCATCTCGTTTGATGACCTGACCGGCGCGCGGCAAGTAGAGGTGGAGCGGCACCCGGACCTCCTGGAGTGGGGATTTGCGATCGAGTACAGCATTCCTTACCTCCAATCGCAGGTGCAGGACCTGCATCTCCATGCACCTTTCGATCGGATGATTCCGCTCGTTGAAGTTGCGCTCGAAACTCCGCTCGACCGCGGCGTCGCTGGAGAAACCACGGGCACGATCAATCCCGGAATCATCTGGTCCGGCCAATACTTCCAGGTTGGCGTCGAGGCGATCATCCCGATCAACGATCGCACGGGCAATAACATCGGCGTGATCGCGCAAGTGCACCTTTATCTGGACGATCTTTTCCCGCACAGCCTTGGTCGCCCGCTATTCGGAGGCAGGAAATGAAACGCGTGCTCGGACTTCTTCTGCTAGGCCTCTTGAGCGCGGTGAACCCACTCGATGCGCACGCCTTTCTCAAGCAGGCCGTGCCGGATGTTGGAAGCACGCTCGCGCATTCGCCTAACGAAATTAGGATCCAGTTCACGGAAGCCGTCGAACCCGCCTTCAGCAAAATCCAGGTCTTTGACGGCTCGGGCAAGGAAGTGGATAAGGGCGATGTCCATCGTGACTCGTCCAATCAAGCACTGCTCAAGGTTTCACTGCCATCTCTTGGCGCGGGGACTTACAGAGTCGTCTGGCGCGTTGTCTCCGTCGATACGCATGTAACGAGCGGGAGTTATACGTTCCGAGTCGGCGGTTAAGGCGTGTCATGCATTTTCGGGGGCAAGGATTGGAGGGACGGGCGCTGTCTTGTCCGAGTTTGGTCGGTGACCGAAGGGAGGGCGCGAAGGGAGAGACACGGACGACACAGCGGTCGTCCCTCCAGCTAGGGCCCCGAGAGTGCATGTCGCGCTTCAGGCTGGAACGGGCTGTCTGATGTCGACCAGTCTGCTTGTCATCGCGCGCGGCCTGCAGATCGGCGCCTCGCTTCTCGTGGCTGGTATCTTTACCTTCGAGATCATCGTCGCCCGGGCCGGAGACCAGTCCGCGGCTCGGGCAAATCCGGCAGAAGGACGATTGCTTCGCCTCGCGCTGTGGGGTCTGGGCGTGGCCTTCATTTCCGCCTTACTCTGGTTTGCCTGCGAAGTCACGAACATGAGCGGACTGCCACTGGCGCAAGCTTTTTCCGGAGGGAGCTGGGAGACGGTTTTCTCTGCCACAAGGTTTGGGCACGTCTGGCAGCTTCGCCTCGGCTTGATCGTCGCCACTTTGGCGCTGATCGCACTCCGGCTGATATTCAACCTCCGGCACGCTGCGCTTCGATTCGTTGTCTGGTTCTTCTCGCTCGCTCTTCTGGTCTCTTTGGCCAGGATCAGTCATGCAGCTGCGACCACCACTCAACCGTTCGGGGTTTTGAACGACGGTCTTCATCTCTATGCTGCCGCTGCCTGGCTCGGTGGCTTGCCTTGCCTCGCGATCTACCTAACGACGACCCCGCCGGCGGCAGCGACCCCGATGCTGCAGCGTTTTTCCACACTTAGCCTTTGCTGTGTGAGCGTCCTGGTGGTGAGCGGAATTGCGAATGCCTGGCTCCTCGTCGCTTCCTTTCATGCACTTTTCACCACTCGTTACGGCGCGCTTCTGCTTTTCAAGCTGGCGCTTTTCGCCATCCTGCTGGGGTTCGGCGCCCGCAACCGGTTGCTCGTGCAGGCAACCTCCCGCACAGCGGCAACGCGACCCGACTTGCTCGCGCAAGTGCGCCACAACATCCGCTGGGAGATTGGCCTGGGTCTTGGCATTGTCGCCGTTGTCGGTTGGCTCGGAGCCACGCCGCCGCCACATCCGGCGCATTCTAACCTCGGCAGGCCAACCTCGGCGGCGCTGCATGTTAGGTAACGCCGCCCCGCCTAACGGCCTTTCCGTCCTTGACCCGGAATAGGCGCCATCGGGTCAGTAGGGATTACGCTCACGAAAAACACTTCGGTTACGAGATCGAAGTGACGGGCGCGAGTTTTCGCGACGTCGGTCAGATTCTCGAGCGAGATGGTTGCGACCTGCGCACGGTCAGGCATGGCTTAATCGTCCGCTGAGCGCTCCCTTCAATGGGTAACGCGGCATACGGTTCCACCGGGTATTTGCGCTCGCGCCAAGCCTCGATGCCGCCGGCTAAAGGGCGCACCCTCTCTATGCCGCGCTTCTGTAAGAGCCAGGCCGTGCGCGCGCTCGTGACTTCGTTTGGGCAGGAGCAATAGAGGATGACATCACGATCGCGCGGAATTTCGGAGTGCCGGCGTTCCAAGTCGTGTAGGTGAAAATGCAACGCT
>JBBQHV010000196.1:0-4254 GCA_038324295.1 Chthoniobacterales bacterium | reverse complement strand
TTCCGCGACGAGCAACGGCATCGAGACCATCATCGCGAGCATCCGCGGCACGACCAGGTAATCGACCGGATGGACCGCGAGCGCGCGCAAGGCGTCGATCTGTTCTGTAACTTTCATTGTGCCGATTTCCGCTGACATGGCGGCGCCGACCCGCCCCGTTACCATCAGCCCGGTCAGAACGGGGCCGAGCTCGCGGAAGAGCGCGGCGGAGACGACCGCGCCGACGCCGGAGGCGACCCCGAGTTTGTTGAACTGGAAATACGTCTGGGCGGCAAAGACCGCACCGGTAAATCCGCCGGTGATGACGACGACCAGTTGCGAGAGCAGCCCGATGTCCACCATCTGGCGCATAAAAAGACGCCAGCGCATGCGATGGGTGAGGGCGGAGCGCATGCTCTCCGCTGCGAGGAGGACGAGTTCCCCGAGGTAGGTGAACGAGGCGAGAACAACCGCTCCGATGGCGGTAAGAAATCGGGCGAACATGGGATTCGGGCGCCGCCGCCTGCGCCGGAGGCTCAGGTGCTGAGCAGCTGGGTCTTCGCGCGCGGCCGCAATTCCGGCGGAACCGCGCCGACGAAACGCGGCTCGAGCCCGAGTTTGAGAAAGACGGCGCGAATTTCGCGGAAGGTGATGGTCGGTTCGTCCAGCTCGAGATAGACGATGTCGTGGTTGCTATCGACCTTGTAGCGCAGCCCGGGGACGGCTTCGAACTGATGATCGAGCTCGAGGATTTTGTTCAGGTCGCGCACGCCGGCCGCGTAGACTTCAAGTTCAATCATGGAGAGTGCGGAAAACTTTAGCCGCCAAGCCGGTGCGATGCAAAAGTGAAATCCCGCGCGGCCGGCTCGGGGTCAGCTTCGCAATTGTCGCCAACTATGAAACCCCTTCTCGCTTTTCTCGCTCTCGTTCTCCTGGCGGGTTGTCTCTCCACCCCGACCCGGGTGAGCGAGTCGCGGGCCGCGATGGCCCAGCAGATCGCGGCCGAGCCGCCGGGCGATTACTTCATCGGCCGGCGCTATCGCAAGCCCGGCTACTATTTTTGGGGCTACGTCCGGCGGCCCGGGCAACCGTGGAGCGGCGCCCTCCTCGTGATGCTGAACGAAAACCAAAAGCTGGCCCCGGATCGCGAGCAGCTCGGGCTCGACGACAACGATTACGAATACAAACTCGAGGGCCACTTCAGTGGCGACAAGGTTTACGAACTGGTGAGCGACAACTTTTATCCGGAATTCGTTTTGACCGGCTACAAGCTGATCTCGACCCATCCGGCGCCGATTTTTCCGAGCCAGATCCGCGGCACAACAGTGAGTCCGAGAGTGATCGAGAAGCCGGAGTGAGGCGACGCACGATTGCGAGCGACCGGAAGCTGCGATAGAGGAAGCCGTCGCCGCGTATGATGAAACACCTGCCGCTCCGCGTTCTTCTGCTTTTCGTTAGTCTGGGCCTCCTCGCGGGCTGCCAGACGATGCCGGAAGGGATTCAGCAGGCGCGCATCGCGATGGCGCAGCGCATCCAATCGGAACCGCCGGGGGATTATTTTATCGGGCGCCGCTATTACAAACCGGACTACAAATTCTGGGGCTACGTGCGCCGCCCGGGCGAGCCCTGGAATACCGCCGTGCTCGTGATGTTGAACGAAAACGAGAAGCTCGCTCCCGACCGCGAGCAGGTGAATTTCGGCTTCGATAATAATTACGAGTATCGGCTCTACGGCCGTTTCAGCGGGGACAAGGTTTACGAGCCGGCGAGCAATGGGATTTATCCGGAGTTCATCCTCAAAGGCTACGAGCTGATCTCGACCAATCCGGCGCCGATTTTCAAAAGCCAATACAACGGGGCGGGTGACAATCGCTACCAGATCGAAAAACCGGAGTAAGCGCGGCGGCTCCTGTAGACGCCTCCCTCTGGGAGGCGCGGGGGAAAGCGCAGTGCGGAATGAGAGATCCGAGCCCACCCCCGCGCTTCGCAGAGCGAAGCGTCTACAGGCGCGGCCGGCGCGCGACCAGCTTGCAGAGGAATTTCTCAGCTTCCTCGAAGTGGAGCGAAACGCTTCCCCGCGCACCCTCCGCATCTATCGCGATGCGCTGCGCGATTTTCGTGAGCAGACGAGCGCGCCCGGCTGGCGGCAATGCACGGCGCAGCATTTTCGCGATTACCTCTTCGACCTGATGAAGCGCGCGCAGGCCCGCTCCTACATCCGGCTGCAATTTTCCGCGCTGCGCAGCTTCTATCGTTTCCTCGTGGCGCGGAATCGCCTGACGAAGGATCCGGTGCGCGAGGTGCAGTTGCCGAAGCCGGAAAAAAAGCTGCCGCTCGTCCTCACTCAGGCGCAGATGCGCGAATTGCTGGCTGCGCCGCTGCAGGTTCCGAAGCAAAAAAGCGCGTCGACCTGGATGCCGGAACGGGACGCGGCGATCATGGAAATTTTCTACAGCAGCGGCCTGCGCCTGAGCGAGCTGGCCTCGCTCAACGTGAACGATCTCGACATTTACACCGAGTCGGTGCGCGTGCTTGGAAAAGGGCGGAAGGAGCGCGTTTGCCCGGTCGGCGCGCCGGCGCTCGAAGCGGTCTCGCGTTATCGGGCGAAGGCCAATGTGCATAGCGGTCCGCTTTTTCTGAACAAGGGGCGGCGCCGCATCTCGCCGCGCTCGATCTGGCTGATCTTGAAGCGCTACGTCCGGCACACCTCGATTCCGATCGCGCTCAGTCCGCACAAGCTGCGGCACAGTTTCGCGACGCACCTGCTCGATAACGGCGCCGATCTGCGCAGCGTGCAATCATTGTTAGGCCACGCCAGTCTTTCGACGACGCAGATTTATACGCATGTCACGACGGAGCGGCTGAAGAAGGCTTACGCCGAGGCGCACCCGCGCGCGTAAGTTGTAGCCGGGGGCGTTGACCCCGGCTGGTCTGACGTGTGGCCAATACCCGCCGGGGTCAGCGCCCCCGGCTACAACTAGCTCGCGCTTGCCGGAGCGTTTTGTGGCGCGGCGACGTTGAAGGCGAGCTTGCCGTTCTCCATTGTCACCTGCACAAGATCGCCGGCCTTCACGCTGCCGCGGAGCAGTTCTTCAGCGAGCGGATCTTCCAGGTAACGCTCGACCGCGCGCCGCATCGGGCGCGCGCCATAAGTCGGGTCGTAACCTTTCTCGATGACGAACTCGTGCGCCGCCTGATTGAGCGCGATCTCGATTTCCTTGAGCTGCAAACGCGCTTTCACCTTGTTGACTTCGAGGTCGACGATGCGCAAGAGGTGCGGCTTCTCGAGGGTATGGAAGACGATGATCTCATCGAGGCGGTTGAGGAACTCCGGCTTGAAGACACGCTTGGTTTCCTCGAGAATTTTGTCGCGCATGACATCGTAATTCGCCTCGTCGCGCGGCGCGCCGAAGCCCATCGTGGTCTGACGCTTGATCAATTCCGCGCCCACGTTTGAGGTCATGATGATGATCGTGTTCCGGAAATCGATCTTCCGGCCTAACGAGTCCGTGATTTTTCCTTCCTCCAGAATCTGGAGCAGCAGGTGCATCACGTCGGGGTGCGCTTTCTCGATTTCGTCGAAGAGCACGACCGAATAAGGACGACGCCGAACGGCTTCGGAAAGCTGGCCGCCTTCCTCGTAACCGACGTAGCCGGGAGGCGAGCCGATCAGGCGCGAAGCGGTGAATTTCTCCATGTATTCGGACATGTCGATCTGGATGAGCGCGTCGCTGTCGCCGAACATGAATTCGGCGAGGGTGCGGGCGAGAAACGTTTTGCCGACCCCGGTCGGGCCGAGGAAAACGAACGAGCCGATCGGGCGGCGCGGGTCCTTCAAGTCGGCGCGGGAACGACGGAGCGCTTTGCTGATCGCGCCGACTGCTTCGTCCTGGCCGATGACGCGCTCTTTGATGTCGGCTTCCATCGCGAGCAATTTCGCGGTTTCCTTCTGCTCCATTTTCTGGAGCGGGACGCCGGTCACTTTCGAGATGATGTACATCATGTCCTCCGCGGTCACGAGGACTTCCTTCTCTTCCCGCTGCTCGCGCCATTCGGTCAGAATGCGTTCGAGTTTTTCTTTCGCCTGCTTTTCCTTGTCGCGCAGGGCGGCGGCTTTTTCGAAATCCTGAGCCGTGATCGCCGCTTCCTTGTCGACCCGAATTTCCTCGATCTCTTTTTCGATTTCCTTCACGTCCGGCGGACGGGTCATGGCGTTAATGCGAGCGCGGGCGCCGGCTTCGTCCATCACGTCGATCGCCTTGTCGGGCAGAAAAC
>JBBQHV010000195.1:0-4255 GCA_038324295.1 Chthoniobacterales bacterium | reverse complement strand
AACGTCCCCTTCTCGATGAAGACGAAGACGCCAAAGCTGCGCCTAAGTCGCGGGAAGCGTTACCGGCTGCGGATGCGCAACGCAAGTGACGACATTCACCCGATTCATCTCCATCGAAATAGCTTCGAGCTGACAAAAATCGCCGGCAAAAACACGAGCGGAATAATGAAGGACGTAGTCATGCTCGGCGGTTATCAGGAGCTGGAAGTGGACTTCGTCGCCGACCGGACCGGACTCAGCCTTTTCCATTGTCACCAGCAACTGCACATGGACTACGGCTTCATGCTCCTCTTCGACGTCGCCTGAAGTAACAGGAGCTCTTTCGCCTGAAGAGAATTCGTTAGGCGAAAGCGAAGGGTCAGACTTCCACCCGCGCGCCCAGCTCGACGACGCCGTTTGGCGGCAGGCAAAAATACGAGGTCACATCGCCGGTGTTCCGCGTCATCCAGGCGAAGAGCGAGCCGCGCCAGGGCGAGAGGCCGAGCTTGCGCGTGGCCAGGATCGTTTCCCGGCCGATGAAAAAAGTCGTCCGCATCGGATCAAAGCGGAGGCCGCTTTGCCTGACGAGCGCAAGCGCGGCCGGGACATCGGGCTTTTCCATGAAACCAAAATGAATCTGGGCCCGCCAAAATCCTTCCTCCATCTTCTCGAGCGCGACCCGATCCTTCACATTCGTCAGATAAGGGACCTCCTCGGTTCGGACGGTCAGGAGCACGACTTGTTCGTGCACCACTTTGTTGTGCTTGAGATTGTGGAGGAGGGCGAGCGGCGTCCCGCAACGATTACCGGACATATAAACGGCCGTCCCCGGGACGCGGCGAATGCGCTGGCTCTTCAGGTCGGGCAAAAGCGCGTCGAGCGGAACGCAAATGTCGCGGAGGTGATCGCCCAGCACGCGCCGCCCTTTTCTCCAGGTCAGCATGAGGAAAAGAATCGCGGCCGAAACGAGGAGCGGGAACCAGCCGCCATGGGCTATTTTCAGCATGTTGGCGCCGAAGAACGCGAGATCGATCGTGATGAAAAACGCGGCCACCGGCAGAGCCATCGCGATCGACCAATGCCAGCGCCGCCGCGCGACCACGTAGAATAGAATGGTCGTGATCAACATCGTGGTCGTGATCGCGACGCCGTAGGCAGCGGCGAGCCGGCTCGAGGTGCGAAAGCCGAGGACGAGCGCGATGCAGGAGAGCATCAGCATCCAGTTCACCAGCGGCACGTAGATCTGGCCGATGATCCGCGCGGAGGTGTAGTTCACTTTCAAGCGCGGGCTGTAGCCGAGCTGAATCGCCTGCATCGTAAGCGAAAACGCGCCGCTGATGATCGCCTGCGAGGCGATGACCGCGGCCGCCGTCGCGAGGATGACGAGCGGATAGAGCGCCCACGGTGGCGCCATGTGATAGAAGGGATTCACCGCCGCCTCCGGATGGACGAGAAGAAGCGCTCCCTGCCCGAAATAGTTCAGGACCAACGCCGGCAGCACGACCGCAAACCAGGTCAGGCGAATCGGCGTCGTGCCGAAATGGCCGATGTCGGCATAGAGCGCTTCGCCGCCGGTCACGACGAGGAAGACCGCGCCCAGGACGACGAAAGCGCGCCGCCCGTTAGCGATGAAAAATTCAACGCCATGCCAGGGATTGATCGCGGCGAGCACGCCGGGCGCGCGATGGATTTGGTAAACCCCGAGGACGCTGATCGCCAAAAACCAGAGGATCGTAATGGGGCCGAAAACTTTGCCGACCCCGGTCGTGCCGCGGGATTGGAAGAAGAAGAGCCCGATCAGAATCGCGACTGCAAACGGGACGACGTAGGGATCGAACAACGGCGTCGCGATATGCAAGCCCTCGACCGCGCCGAGAACCGAGATCGCGGGCGTGATCATTCCATCGGCGTAGAGAAGGGCGGCGCCGAACAACCCCAGTACAAACAAGAATTTACCCCGCCGCACCACCTCACTGACCAGAGTCGCGAGGGCCAGGATGCCGCCCTCGCCCCGGTTGTCGGCGCGCAGGATAAGGATGAGGTATTTGACCGAAATGATGAGGAGAAGCGACCAGAGGATGAGGGAGAGCACGCCGAGGACGTTGGCCGGAATAGGGCGCACCGAGTGTTCCCCGTAAAAACACTCGCGCAGGGCGTAGAGCGGGCTCGTGCCAATGTCGCCGTAAACAATCCCGAGGCTGGCGAGACAAAGCAGACCGAGCCGCCGCTTGAGAACCGGCGGTTTCTTGGGTGACGGCGCGGGCGGCGCGGTCTTAGGAGGTGTGGAGACTAAGGTTGCCGTCATTGGAATGCACCATTCCAGCGGAAACTTTATGCCTGGCGTCACCCGGGAGTAATTAAAACGGCATTAAAATTGTGAGGCGCCCATTTCCCACCCCGGGAGATGGCGCTACTATGGGCGCGTGCTGGGACCTTCCAGTTCGCGGGGTGTCATGCCGCTATCGACTGAGGATTTGAATGCGGGGTCGGCGGCCGATGACTCTTTCCCGCCAGCAGCACCTGCTTTCGCGCCAGCGAAGGAATACACGATCGCGGTCGCCGGCGTCGTCGGGCTCATCATCGCTTGCTGGCTGCTCACCCCGCTCATCGGCTACAGCCCCATCTCGCTCATCTTCCTGCTCGGCGTGCTCCTCGCCGGGATGGTGCTCAATCGCGGGCCGGTCCTGCTCGTGGCGGCGCTGAGTGCGCTTTCCTGGAATTTTCTCTTTATCCCTCCGCTTTTTACCCTGCACATCGCGAAGTTCGAAGACGCCCTCACCTTTGCGACCTACTTCATCATCGCGATCACGGTCGGCGGCCTCACGGCGCAACTCAAAGCCCGCGAGCACCTCGCCGCGCAAGTCCAGCTCGCCGAGGAATCCGAACGGCTGCGCAAGACGTTGCTCGATTGCGTTTCGCACGAACTCAAGACGCCGCTCGCCGCGATCGGGGCGGCCAGTCAGGAATTGGTCCGCGCCGCGCCTAACGTCCAGAACTCCGCAACGCTCAAACAACTCGCGAGCGAAATTCACGATGGCTCCCGGCGGTTGAACCGGGTCGTGAATAATCTGCTCGATATGAATCGGCTCGAAAGCGGAGTCATCCGGCCAAAACAGGAATGGTGCGATGTGCGCGAGCTGCTCCTCTCGGCGGTGGAGATCGAGCGCGAATCGCTCGCCGGCCGCGACGTCCGGGTGGATGTGCCGGAGGACATTCCGCTGGCCTTGATGGATCACACCTTGATCGAGCAGGCGGTGGCAAAACTGATCGCGAACGCGGCCAGCCACACTCCCTCCCGCTCGCCGATTGAGATCGATGCGGAATATCAGGCCGAGCGGCTGATTATTTGCGTCAGCGATCGCGGCCCCGGCCTTTCCGAAGAATCCGCGGAGCGCGTTTTCGAAAAATTCTACCGCGGCGACGGCCGCAAAACCGGCGGCCTCGGGCTCGGCTTGTCGATCGCGCGAGGCTTCGTGGAAGCGCACGGCGGCAGTCTGAGCGCGGAAAATCGAGATGGTGGTGGCGCGCGTTTTATCATCAGCCTGCCCGTCCGCGCGACCGACGCGAACGAAGTCGATTCGGCCTCATGAAAGCGACTCGCACCGCTGTCATCATCGATGACGAGAAACAGATCCGGCGTCTCCTTCGCCTCGCCCTGGAAGGCGCCGATCACCAGGTCTTCGAAGCCGAGACGGGCCAGGCCGGCCTCGAGGAAATTGTCTCCCGCCGGCCCGACATCGTTCTGCTCGATCTCGGTTTGCCGGATATGGACGGAATCAAAGTGCTTCGCCGTTTACGAGAGTGGTCGGACGTTCCCGTCCTCATCCTCTCCGTCCGCGACGAGCCGGACGAAAAGGTGGCCGCGCTCGATGCCGGCGCGGATGACTATGTGACAAAGCCCTTCGACACTGCGGAATTGCTCGCGCGCATCCGGGCCTCGCGTCGCCGTTCGCTTCTCGAAACGGGCGAGCCGGTTTTTAACTGCGGCGGGTTCTCGGTCGATTTCGCGGCGCGCCAGGTGCATCTCGACGGCGCGGAAATCGCCCTCACGCCGACCGAGTATTCGCTCCTTCGCGTCCTCGTGCAGAACGCCGGCAAAGTCGTAACCCATCGGCACCTCCTCCGGACCGTCTGGGGCGAGAAGGCCGAGAGTCAGGCGCAATACCTTCGCGTCTACGTCACCCATCTGCGCAAGAAGCTCGAGCCGAGCGCAAACTCTCCGCGCCTCATCAAGACAGAGGTGGGAATCGGCTACCGCTTCGCGGAAAGTCGTTAG
>JBBQHV010000194.1:0-4257 GCA_038324295.1 Chthoniobacterales bacterium | reverse complement strand
AATTATCGTGGATCTTGCTCGTTAGGCGCCAGCCCGCCGAATTGATCGGCGCCAGCGGCAACATCGTGATCGCGCTAAAGGCCGCGCCGGCGGTGAGCGCCGTCCAGGTGGCGAAGCGTCCGACGCGCGCTGCGCCCGTTTTGCGACGCTCGAGCCATCGCTCCCACACCACCGTGCCGGCCGCGAGGAGCATCGGATAAGCAGGCGCCATGTAGTAGAACCTTCCGCGCGCGAGAAGAAAAAGGAAGAACGGCACGACGAACATCCAGCCGAGCGCGCGATAACGCCGCCCGTCCGGCGCGAACAGGTAAAAATAGAGTCCAGCCAGCCAAAGCGGGAGGGTGAACAGATTCGCGCTCACGAAAAATTGCATCGGGATAAAGCCGTCGGCCCGCCCGATCCGCACATCGCGGGCGTGGATGTATTCCAGGAAGGTGAGCGAGATGAAATTGTGGTTCGCCTGCCAGATCAGGTTCGGCACCACGAGCAGGACCGAGAGCGTGGCGCCGGCCCAGAGCCAGGGGCTTTTCAAGTGACCGCGCAGCGGCGTGAGCAGGACACCCACGCCGAGCCCGGCGATGAAAAAGATCATCGTGTATTTCGTCATCATCCCCGCGCCGAGGACCGCGCCGATCGCGAGCCACCAGCGCGGATCATCCGTGCGGATGAGCCGGATGAGGAAATAAGCGGCCAGAATCCACCAGAGATAATCGAAGGTGATGTACTGCAGCATCGTTCCCATGCAGACCGACATCGGCGAGATCGCCGTCGCCAGAGCAGCGACGATCTGCGCCCAGCGCCGCCCGCCCAATTCGCGAGCCATCAAGCCGGCGAAGATCATGGCGATGCTCTGGGCGAGGGCGGCGAAAAAGCGCACCCCCACGAGCGACGGGCCGAAAAGAATCAGCGCGAGGCGCGCGACGAAAGGCGTGAAGGGCGGATAAGCGACGTAGCCCCAGGCGAGATAGCGCGCGTCATCCAGGGTTGCGAGCTCGTCGCGATGAAAGCCGTATTGCCAGTTCGTTAGGCAATGGAGCGCGAGTCGGGCGAGAGCGAGCACAATGAGCAGGTTGAGGCCGCCGCGATCGGGGCGTTCGGTCGTTGAGGTGGCGGCCCTTTTCATCTCCATGAATCGGCCTCGATCTTTGCCAGAAGGCGCTCTGGGATGCGACAATAATTGAGGCCACTCGATTGGCGCTGGAGGGCGGAGCTCCTGCGACACTGGGTTTTAAGCCACGCCGGGCTCGCGGGAGCTCGCCCCTCCAGGACGGCAGCTCGGCTCGGCGTCTATGCCGGGCTGCCGAAGCGCGCGCTCACCCGCAGTTCGCGGCCGGCTGCGATTTGCACATCGTGCAGTTTCACTTCGCCTAACGGGAGCGCGAGAAGCGAAAATTCGCGGCCGTCGAACCGTTGTAGTTGCGGTGAGAGAAAACCGCAGGCGAGCGAGCCGAGCGTGCCTTCTCCCGTGCAGGCGAGGCCGCTGAGCCTCGCGTTCAGTTGCTCATCGATCGCGACGCTCCCAGTGATCCGCACCGACGCGCTGAGAAACAACTTCTTCGCCCGCACATGGACGACGGCGTCAAGCGCTCGTTCTGTGCGCGAGCGCAACTCGATGCGGACCTCTTCGACGCTGACGCCTTGCTTGCCGGCTTCCGCCTTTGCGCCCGCGAGCACGAGCGCCTCGAGATCGGAGACCGCGATCGTCGCTTCGACATTTCCCTCGGCCGCGCGCTGCAAAACCAGGAGCAGGTTGCCATCTTTATCGCGGCCCTCTCCGATCCTCACCTCGCGCGCGCTGAAGGAGAGATCGACGGCGGCGCGTTCCACGAGAAGCGGGTGTCCGCCGATTTCGAAATGATCGACCCGCAGGGCGGGCGTGGCCGAACCAACCGGCAGGCTGGGGCGCGGGGGCGGCCGATCGCCGGCGCGGGCTCCATTCAGCGAGACCCGGATCGAAGCCAGTTCCGGATACTTTTTATCCTCGATCGCCACCATTTCCCCGGTCGGCGTGAAGACCTGACGGAGGCTCTCCTCGAGCGCATCGCGCAGCGCTGGCGCGTCCGGCGGGAGATTTGGCGTGCGAAGCGGAAACACGGGCAAGCTACGAAACTCGCATGATAGCTGGATGTCTGTTGTAGCCGGGGTCACCGCCCCCGGCTACAACGCTCGGCGCGGCGCACAAGAATGCACTTGCGCGAGCGGCGTTTCCCGCTAACTTCCGCGTTCCTTATGGCGAAAACTTCCTGGATCAATCGCAATGAACGCAAGCGCAAAACGGTGGAGAAATACGCCGCGATTCGCGCTGAGCTGAAGGCGAAGAAGGATTATATCGGCCTCTCGCAATTGCCCCGTAACGCCAGCCCCACCCGCGTCGTGAACCGCTGTCAGGTGACCGGTCGTCGCCGCGCTTTCATCCGTCGCTTCAAGCTTTCCCGCCTGACCTTCCGCGAGCTCGCTTCGCAGGGATTGATCCCCGGCGTGACGAAGTCGAGCTGGTAGCGAGGCCCACGCCGGGTCGCGCGGGGTGCGACGTTTCGTGCCCGCCCCATGAGCTTCTTTTTTCATTTTTTTGCCTTCGCCACTCTCGCGGAAGGCGTCGCCGAACATTGGGATTCGCCCGAAGTACTGCTCGGCAAGCTCAGTGCGATCGCTGCGCTCGTCTTTCTCAACGGCTTTTTTGTCGCGGCGGAGTTTGCGCTCGTAAAAGTCCGCATGAGCCAACTGGAAGCTCTCGCGGACGAAGGCAACGCCGGTGCGGCCAAGGCGCAATTGGTCGTGCGGGATCTGGATGCCTATCTCTCCGCCTGTCAGCTCGGGATTACCCTCGCCAGTCTCGGCCTCGGCTGGTTGGGGGAGCCGTTCCTTGCTCAAATTCTGCAGCCGGTTTTCACCTCGCTCGGGATCAGTTCGGCGACGGTCATCACTTGGGTCTCGTTTCTCCTCGCCTTCTCGGTCATTACTTTCCTGCACATCGTTCTGGGTGAGCAGGCCCCGAAGATTCTCGCCATTCGCAAGCCGGTCCCGGCGACCCTCATCGTGAGCGGGCCGTTGCGCCTCTTTTACGTTCTTTTCAAGCCGGCGATTTGGTTTCTCAACGTCTCCTCGAATTGGGTCCTCAAAAACATCCTGCGAACCGAGCCGGTGAAGGAGGGGGAGCTGGCCCACAGCGAGGAAGAGTTGCGCTTGATTCTCGATGAGAGCGAGCGCTCGGACGAAGTCTCCTCGATCGGCCGCGACATCCTCGTCAACGCTCTCGATATGCGGCGCCGGGTGGTGCGCGATATCATGACGCCGCGTGGCGAAGTGGTTTACCTCGACGTGGAGGAAAGCTTCGATGAGAACGTGGAGAAAGCGCTCGCCTCCAGGCACACCCGCTTTCCCCTCTGCCGCGGGCATCTCGACAACGCGCTCGGGCTCATTCACATCAAGGAGCTGGTGCCCTTAATGCGCGATCCGCAGCCCGATCTCATGCGGATCAAGCGGGAGCTGATTCCGGTGCCGGAAATGATGTCGCTCGAGAAGTTGCTCAATCTTTTCCTCGGTAGGCACGCCCATCTCGCGATCGTGGTGGACGAGTTCGGCGGGACGGTCGGAATGGTGACGATGGAAAACATCCTCGAGGAACTGGTCGGCGATATTCAGGATGAGTTCGACGCCGAGCGGGCTGAGTTTCGCAAGATCAACGAGAACGAATTCGTGGTCGATGGCGGCGTCGGGCTTTATGAATTGAGCGATCTGGCCGGGCTGGAGTTGGAGAATTCCGACGTGAGCACGATCGGCGGTTACGTCACCCACCTGCTCGGCCATCTTCCCAAGCAAGGCGAGCAGGTGCGGATCGAGGATTATCTCATCACCGTCACCCAGACCGATGGCCGCCGGGTCGGGCAGCTTCATTTCGAAAAAAACACCGGCCAGGATGAGATAACGCGCTCCGACGCGACCGCAGCCTAACGAGCGCCAACTGGAGGGCGGAGCTCCTGCGACGCCGGGTTAGCGCTGGCAGGATTCGCGGAGCTGATCCCTCCAGGAATGGCGTCGGGCGACGTTGCTCCTAGAGCTTGCCGAAATCGGCCACGACGTTGACCGCGCCGGCCGACGCCTTGCCGTTCTCGTAAGCGTGGGTGAAGTGCGCGCCCTTGATCGCGGTCTGGAGCAGATCGCCCAGGCCGCTCCCTTTGGGAGCCTCCGCGACCACCGAGGTCTTGGTCACCGCGCCGCGCGCGTCGACGTTCACAACCGCTTCCGCCACCCCGCTAA
>JBBQHV010000193.1:0-4259 GCA_038324295.1 Chthoniobacterales bacterium | reverse complement strand
GAGCTGCAGACGCAGCTCGACGCGTTGCACAAGAAGCTGGAGGAATTTGCCAATCCGGAGGCGGTTCGCTCCGGCCGGCCCCTCGAGTTGGAGGTCCTGAGCAGAGCAGCGAAATTATTCGGCGACCTGCAGCAGGTCGATTCCGCGCCGACCGCGGTGCAGCTCGCAGCCGTCAGGCAACTGCAGCAGGACGGACCTGCGGTCGAGCAGCGCTGGAAGACGATTCCGCAGGAGATCGCGGCCTTGAATGCAGAGCTGAGATCCGCCGGCCTCGAGCCAATCGAATTTCCCTGATGCAATGGCGGGTTGTAGCCGGGGGCGGTGACCCCGGCCGGTCTCAGACCGGACCACTCCTTAGCCGTAACGATGCAGTTGGCGAGCGGCCTCCAGTGCCTGCCGCGAGGCGCGCGACGCACCCTCGCTCCACCGATCGGAGGAGCGCGCCCGTGCAACCTTTTGGTGCATATGCACCAAAAGGTTGCACTCGGGGGCTGTGCAGTCTCAGCTTTAGACCAGCCGGGGTCAGCGCCCCCGGCTACAACGAATACCGGAAATGACGCTTGCCGATTATCTGCGCGCTTCTCAACGCCTTCTCATTTTTACCGGCGCAGGTATCTCGACCGGAAGCGGCATCCCCGATTTTCGCGGACCGCAAGGCTTCTGGACGCGGCGCCAGCCGGTTTACTACGAGGATTTCATGACTTCGGAAGCGGCCCGGATCGAGCATTGGGATTACAAGCTGGAAGCCTGGGAATCTTTCCGCGAGGCGCAGCCTAACGAAGTCCATCGCGCCATCGTGCGGCTGGAGGAAGCCGGCAAAGTGCGGCTCGTCGTGACGCAAAACATCGACGGCCTCCATCCCCTCGCGGGCACGCCGCCGGAGCGGCTGGTCGAGCTCCACGGGACCAATTCGCTTGTCGAATGTCAGAGCTGCAGGGAGCGGAGCGATCCGCAACCGCACTTCGATTTTTTCCGCGCGCAGCGCAGGCCGCCGCTCTGCGCTTGTGGCGGATTCCTGAAACCGGCCACGATCAGCTTCGGCCAAAGCCTTGAGCCTAACGAACTCGCGCGCGCCCATGCTGGCGCGATGGCAGCCGATCTCGTCGTCGCGCTTGGGTCGACCTTGTCGGTTTATCCGGCCGCTTCCTTCCCGCTCCTTGCCGCGCGCCGCGGCGTTCCTTATGTCATCATCAACCGCGGCGCGACCGAGCACGACGACGAGGCCTGCGTTTCGCTCCGGCTCGAGGGCGAAGTGAGCGGGATCTTTCCCGCGGCCGTGGCCGCCGCGCTCCCCCAGGATTTTTCCTGAAAGACTGTCGCCACAACCGAGAATTGGAGGGCGGAGCTCTGCGACGCCGCCTCGCGCTCCTCTAGATTCGATTGCAAAAAATCACCCGGCTCTCGCGCGTGTAGCGTCCGCTATCTTAGCGGACCGGGAGCGATGAGTGCAGTCAGAGCGCGGCGTGAAGTGCGCTGAGACAGCGCACGCTACAACAGCCGGAATCTCTATTGACAGTTGCTCGAGGCCGCGGGTCGCAGGAGCTCCGCCCTCCAATGCTCGCTGGGCCAGGAATTTCGTTTCCCCCCGACCTTACTTCTTCGCCTTCCGTCGCCGCCGGATGACGGGCAGGGCGCGCTTGTAGCCAAAAATGGTGTAGTCGAAAAACATGTTCCCGGTCATGTCGTGGACTTCGTGACTTTCCCGCAGCCCCTGCGGGTAATGCTCCGGTCGAATGAAGCTGACCGAGACCGCGCCCAACTGGCGGTCGCCCTTTTTCATGAGCCGCCGGGCCCCGGCTTGCGCGACAAACTTCGCCACTTCGATCGCCGCCGCATAGGCCGGATTGACTAGCGTTGAGCCCGCTTTGATGAGGCTGAGGACGCTGCTGGAAAACGAATCGAAGCCGGGTTCGCTCAGGATTTCGTTTACATCTCCAGCCGCTTCGCGCAGATCGCGGGAAGATCGCACCGCGATAAACGTCCAGGTGAAGGCCTCCGGAATATCGTCCGCCTCGTAAAGGACGAGTCCGGTGTCTCCGAAGCTCACCGGAATGTTGTCCTGCACGCGATCGACCTCGGTGAGCGCGCGCGTGCTCAGCGTCTTGCTCACCAGCTTCTGGAGCGCGGCCTGTTTGAGATCGGGGTCGTTCGTCTGCGCCCACTTGTCGAGCTGGGGCACATTCTGATCCGAGCGGGTGACGAAGCTGAGAAACTTCACTTGGGCGAAGTCGTGCCCGAAAATTCCGAGGCCCGATTTGATTCCGCCATTATCGAGAAAGCGAACGCGATCGATCCGAAAATAGAACATGGGATCCTCCTGAAGTTGAGACTCTTTCGCATTTTCTAGCAGGGCGCGTTGACCTGGAGAAGCTCAAACTTGGACGACAGCGCGGGAGGCGTTGCGCTAGATTGGGCGATGCATTTCGCCCGCTCGTTCGTCTGCGCTTGGTTTTTCTTCTTCGTCGTCGCCGGCGCGCACGGCGCGGAGCGCGAATTTCGCGGCGCCTGGGTGGCGACGGTTTACAATCTCGATTGGCCTTCGCGACCCGGCCTTTCCGCGGCCACGCAGAAGGCCCAGCTTCGCGCGCTCCTCGATCGCGCGGCCGAGCTAAAACTCAACGCCATTCTCCTGCAAGTGCGGCCGGCGAGCGACGCGTTGTATGTTTCCGAGAAAGAGCCGTGGTCGGCATTCCTCAGTGGCAGGGAGGGTGTTTCGCCGGGCTACGATCCGCTCGCCTTTGCCATCACCGAGGCGCACGCGCGCGGACTCGAGCTGCACGCCTGGGTAAATCCGTTTCGCGCCGCGGTGCACGCGAACGATTACCTGCCGCCCAATCATGTCGCAAAGAAACATCCCGAATGGGTCCGGCGTTTCGGCAAACAGCTTTGGATCGACCCCGGCGAGCCGGCCGCGCGCGAGTATGTCATCCGCGTCATCACCGACATCGTTAGTCGTTATGCAGTCGATGGCGTGCATCTCGACGATTACTTTTATCCTTACCCGCTCCGGCCGGGTGAATCGTCCTTTCCCGACCAATCCACCTGGCAGCGCTACGGGAAAAAGAGCGGGCTGAGCCGGGCCGATTGGCGGCGCGATAACATCAACGATTTCGTGCGCGGGATGTATCACGCGGTCAAACGGACGAAACCCGGCGTGCGCGTCGGGATCAGCCCCTTCGGCATCTGGCGGCCGGGCGTGCCGCCGACGATCAAGGCGGGCGTGGACGCGTATGCGCAGCTCTTCGCCGACTCGCGCAAATGGCTCGCGGAAGGCTGGGTCGATTATCTCGCGCCGCAGCTTTACTGGAGCATCGAACCGGCCCGCCAGAGCTTTCCGGTGCTCTTGAATTGGTGGCGCTCGCAAAGCCATGGCACTCCGGTCTGGCCCGGCATCGCAACCGAGCGGATCGGATCGAATCGCCCGGCCAGCGAGATCGTCAGGCAGATCGAACTCAGCCGCCGCGGCACCAATTCACCCGGTCACATTCATTGGAGCATGAAAGCGCTGATGCGGAACCAGGGCGGGATCGACCGGCTGCTGGAACACGGACCATACGAAGAGAAAGCGACCGTGCCGCGGTAGCGCAGGAGTCTGCTCTGGGGAGCGCACGCGCCTCGCGTGCTGTTTTCGGCGTCCCGCCGAAAACTCCCCGTCTCCGCACAGCCGTTGCGCGAGGCGCACAACGGCGCACGCGAGGGGGCGTGCGCTCCCCAGATCGCTGCTTCGTCCCGAGTTGTCCCCTAACGAAACTGCGCGTGCTGCAAAATCCGCTCGGCAAAAGCCGGCTGCTGCTCCGCGGAAAGTTCGGCGGGGAATTTGGCCTGCGAACGATTCCAGCGGCCGATCCATTCCGCGGCGAGCAATTCGTAGCGGCGCGCCCACGGCGAAGCGAGTGCCGCAGGCGTCAAAGCGATGGTGGTCTCTTCCTGGCGACTGGCGCTCCGCCCTTTCGCGACAAAGAACCCGGCCGCGAGGAGCGCGGCCCGCGCCGCGGTCGAATGCGTGTAGGTAAAAAGCTCCGCCGCGCGCCCCGCGCAGGCAGCGAAGAGCCGGCGAAAAGTCTCCAGCGTCCATTGCTCGCGACGGGTTTTGCTCGAGAACATGTCGTAGAAGATGAGGTCGGGCTGTGCCGGCGCTTGCGCCATCGTTTCGAGAAAATCGCCCGGCACCAGCTGCCAGCTCAAACCGGAGTAGCGCTTCGATTGCCACCCGCCCGTTTTCGAGATTGCCACCGGACCGCCGTGCCGGAGGTAGGGAA
>JBBQHV010000192.1:0-4304 GCA_038324295.1 Chthoniobacterales bacterium | reverse complement strand
GAGGGTGACGCCGCCGCTGTAAGCCTGGGCGAGCGGCACAAAAATCCGGCTCCGCTCCTCTCCGATGACCTCGTGCCGATGTTTGCTCACGATCCCCACAATCGTGAAATCGTTAGGCGAACCATCGCTCGGCGCCGTGCTATAGCGAACGTGTTGCCCGAGCGCGTCGCTTTTCGGGAAGAGCTTCTTCGCCATCAACTCGTCCACGATCATGACCCGGGAGGCCCCTTTGTGTTCCGCTTCGTTCTCAGTGAAATTCCGCCCGCGGAGCAAGCGCACCCCGATCGCTTCGAACCAGCCGGGCGTGATCGCAGTGTAGAGGCCGCCCACGCCTGCCGCCGCGGCTTTCGGATCCGTCTTTGCCACCGCCGCCTCGTCCACGCGCATGATGCGCCGCGCGTTCGTGATGTTTCCGAAGGGCAACATCGTCGTCAGCGCGGCCGCTTTCACTCCGGGCAGTTCCTGGACGCGATGGAGCGCGGTAAACATCGTGCGTTGCTCCGCCGCTTCGTTCCTTTGCCCTAACGAAAAGTCCATTTCTGCCGAGATCCCGCCGCGCCGATCGAATCCTGGATTCAACCCTCCCGCCTTGAGCGCGCCGCGGACGAAGAGGCCGGCGCTGAAAAGGAGCATGAGGGAGAGCGCGATCTGCGCCATGACAAGCAAATGGCGCGGGGCGAAGAAGCGGTTGAGCCGTCCGACGTGGGCCGGTTCGCCAACCTGCTGTTTCAAATCGTTGACCAGGTCCGCTCGCGACGCCTTCAGCGCCGGGCCGAGGCTGAAAAGAAGCGTCGCCACCAGGCAAGCGGCGAAAGTCATCGCGAGGATCGTCAGGTCCGGGCGGAGATGGACGACGAGGGAAAAGTTCATCGAACTGAAAAGACTGCCTAACGAACCCAGGAGCAGATCGTTGCTCCAGTAGCTGATGGCTAATCCGAACGCGCCCCCGACGAAGGCGAGGAGCAGACCTTCGCAGAGTAATTGGCGAACAATCCGCCAACGGCTCGCGCCGAGGGCAAGGCGGAGGGCGATTTCCTTCGCGCGATTGGCCCCGCGCGCGAGGAGCATGTTGGCGAGATTGAGGCAGGCGATGAAAAGAACGGCCGCCGCCATCGCCACGAGCAAAGTGCCGATGAGACCGAGCGGGCCGTCGTCTTCCGGCGAGGTGCTGATGCTAAAGCGCGCCGGTTTCTGGATTTGCAGTTCGCGGCTCCCTCCGGAATCGGGCGGTTGAATGGCCGTGAGCCGTTGCGCGAGGGCGGGCAGGCGCGATTTCGCCGCCTCGATCGTGAGGCCGGGATGCAGCCGCGCCACGAGGTTGAGCGAATAATTTTTCGGCGCGTTCAGGTCCGTCAAACCCGTGTCGCTGAAGGAGGTACCGATTTGCGAAGAAACGCCCAGCGGAAACCAAAGATCGGGCGCCAGGAGCGCGCTCACGCCGGAAAAGCCTTCCGGCGTTACGCCGATCAAGGTGTAGACCTGGCCGTTTACGGTCAGCGGTTTGCCGATGAGATCGGCCCGGCCGCCGAGGCGTTTCCAAAAGGGATAACTCGCCACCGTCACCGGGATGTTGGCGTTCGGCTGGGATTCGGCGGCGTTGTAAAAGCGGCCCAGAAACGGTTTCACTCCCATGAGCGAGAAGAAATTCTCCGAGCTCAGGAAGACGAAGCTCCGTCGCATGCTCTGATCCCGTCCGATCCCGGCGAGGGCGAACTGCATCGCCGCCACATCGGCGAAGACATCGGTGTTCGCCCGCAGGGCGCTGAATTCGTTGTAGGCGAACTGCCGATAATCGTGCGACGCGTTCTGTCGGGCGCTGAAAACGTTAGCCACTTCCGCCGGACGCACGGGCACGACCGGCTTGAGGATGACGCTGTTGACGAGCGCGAAGATGGCGGAGTTCACCCCGATCGCGATCGCAAGCGTAAGGACGGCGATAGCGGTGAAGCCCGGCGTCTTGATGAGCTGCCGGAAGGCGAAACGGAAATCCTGTAACATCAGTGGTGGGATGCCGCAGATACCGGCATTGGATTCAAGATTTTGCGCGCCGACCCCGTTGAAGCGCGCGCCGCTTGCTCCGGGGAGGACGGGGTGTTACCCCGTCGCACTTGGTCGAGTCTCGACCAAGGCCTTTGCGCGCAGCGCAAGCCGTGGAGCGAACTGCTCGTAGCGCGCCACGCTGCCCGGGTTCGGCGGAGACTCCGCCGAACGACGGGGTAACACCCCGTCCTCCCCGGAGAAGAATTGCGCGCAGGACCTGGCGAAATCGTTCTCTCGCCCGACGTTTCGTGATGAATCGAATCTGGTCGCTCGTTCTCTTCCTCGTCATTTGTTCCTCGCTCTTCGCCGCGGATTACCCACGGCCGCACGAGGACGACTTCATCGCGCGTGATTTCAAATTCACCTCCGGTGAAACGCTCCCCGAATTGCGCCTGCATTACCGCTCGTTAGGCAAACTGGTCAGGGACGCGAAGGGCCGGACGCAGAACGCCGTTCTCATCCTGCACGGCACGACCGGAAGCGGCGCGCAATTCATCCGGCCGGAGTTTGCCGGCGAACTTTTCGGTCCGGGTCAGCCGCTCGACGCGACGAAATTTTTTATCGTCCTGCCCGACGGGATCGGTCACGGCCAATCGAGCAAACCGAGCGATGGCCTGCACGCGAAGTTTCCGCGCTATGGCTATCGCGACATGGTCGCGGCGCAATACCGGTTGCTGACCGAAGGTCTCGGGGTCAATCACGCGCGGCTCGTCATGGGGACTTCGATGGGCGGGATGCAAACCTGGATGTGGGGCGAGCTGCATCCCGATTTTATGGACGCGCTCTTTCCGCTCGCCAGTCTGCCGACGCAGATTTCCGGCCGGAACCGCGTCTGGCGCCGGATCGTGATCGACGCGATCCGGAACGATCGGACGTGGAACCGCGGCGATTACAAAACTCAGCCGCCCGGTCTGCGTGTCGCGACGGAGATGCTTTGGTTTGTGAGCAGCAATCCGGTCTTGCGGCAAAAGGAAGCGCCGACCCTCGCGCAAGCCGACGCGGTCCTCGACCACTTCGTCGACGAACACATGAAAACGATGGATGCGAACGATGTCCTCTACGCGGTCGAAGCTTCGCGTGATTACGATCCCGGCCCGGACCTCGAGAAAATTCGTGCGCCTTTGCTCGCGATCAATTCCGCGGACGACTTGATCAATCCACCCGAGTTGGGAATTCTGGAGCGCGAGATCAAGCGGGTGCCGAAAGGGCGCGCGATCGTCCTGCCGCTGAGCGACAAGACGCGCGGCCACGGCAGCCATACCGTCGCCGCGCTGTGGAAGGATGAGTTGGTCGAATTACTGCAGCGCGCGCGTGCGTTGTAGCCTGGGGCGGTGACCCCGGCCCGATGTGCATCAATTGCAATCTGCGCCCGGGATGGCAGCTGCGACGCGCAAGACCAGCCGGGGTCAACGCCCCCGGCTACAACAGCAACTCTTCCAGATCAGCGGTCGTTAGGCCATGCATCAGCGGAGCCTCCTCACTCTCCAGCATCGCGCTCGCCATTTCGCGTTTGCGATTCTGCAGCTTGAGAATCTTTTCCTCGACCGTACCGCGCGCGATCAATTTGTAGGAAGTGACGACGCGCGTCTGCCCGATGCGATGGGCGCGATCGGTCGCCTGCGCTTCGACCGCCGCGTTCCACCACGGATCGAAATGAATCACGCTGTCGGCCGCGGAAAGATTCAGCCCGACGCCACCCGCCTTCAGGCTGATCAGGAAAACCGGAATCGTTTCGTCGTTCTGAAAACGATCGACCTGCGCCTGCCGGTTCTTCGTTAGGCCAGCGAGGTAGCAATGAGCGATCCCGCTCGCGACGAGCCGTTCCCGCACGAGATCGAGCATCTGCACGAACTGGCTAAAAATGAGAACGCGATGCCCGCCGTCGATTATCTCCTCGAGCAACTCATCGAGGAGATCGAGCTTGGCCGAGGCGCTTTCCTCGAGACCGAGTAAACGCAGATCGCAGCAGACCTGGCGGAGGCGGAGCAAGCCGGTCAGCATTTTCATCCGCGTGGCGGCGTCGTCAGGCCCGAGCCCTTTCTGGATTTCGCGGAGCAAGGCGTTGTAAGTCGCGCGTTGCGTGGGTGCGAGATCGCAGGGCACGACCTGTTCGATCTTCGCCGGCAGTTCCTTCGCCACGTCGGCCTTCCGGCGGCGGAGCAGGAATGGCCGGATGCGCCGCGCGAGCCGGCGTTGCAGCGCCGGCTCCGGACCGGTCGTGAGCGGCTTCTCGTAGCGTTCCCGGAAATCGCTCCGGCTCCCGA
>JBBQHV010000191.1:0-4330 GCA_038324295.1 Chthoniobacterales bacterium | reverse complement strand
ATCAGGGCGCCGGGAGACGCGAGCGCATATTTTGCTGCGCCTACGCTACGCTTCGGCGCAGCAAAAATGCGCAGTCCTGCTTTGATCGCACACTGTCCTGGTTTGACCGCACAGTGTCCTACTTTGATCGCACCCCGACAGTTCTTTAGCGGCCCGCAAGGCGGCGGACGCCAGCGACGAGCCGCTCGATCTCCGCGCTCGTCGTGTAACAGGCGCAACCGGCCCGGACCAATCCGCTCTCGCTCAGACCAAGCCGCTCGACCACGGTCGTGGCGTAGAAGTCGCCGTGAGAAACGAAGACGGCGTCGCCCGCCAATTCCTGCGCGACCTGGAGCGAGGAAAACCCCGGAACAGTAAAGGCGAGGGTCGGCGTGCGCGACGCCTCGGGCGGCGGTCCGTAAATCTGAAGGCCCTCGATTTCCGCCAGCCCATCCCATAACTGCCTAACGAGTTCGGCAGCCTGCCGGTGCAATCCGGCAAAGGTCGCCTGGAGCTGCGCGCGCCGCGTCTCGCCAGAAGAAAGCGCGGCGAGAAAATCGACCGCGGCGGCGGCGCCGGCGATGCCTTCATGGTTTTGGGTTCCGGTTTCGGCGCGTTCGGGCGCGGCATCGGGAGCCGGGACGAGCTTGGGAAAATCAAGCGAGGCGAGAAGTTCGTGGCGTCCGTAGAGGACGCCAATATGCGGACCGTAGAACTTGTAGGCCGAGCAGCTGAGAAAATCGCAACCCCAGGCGCGCACATCGACGAGCTGATGCGGCGCATAGTGAACGGCGTCGACAAAAACCTGCGCGCCCGCGGCGTGCGCCATTTCGCCGGCGCGCCGCACGTCGGTGATCGTGCCGAGCGCGTTCGAGGCCGCCCCGATCGCGACCAGCCTGGTGCGGCGATTCAGCTGCCGCGCGAAATCCTCCCAATCGAGTTCTCCGCTTTCCGGAATCATTTTCGCGACGCGCACGGTCAGGCCGCGCTCTTTTTCGAGCGCTCGCCACGGCGCGACATTGGCCTGGTGATCGAGCTCCGTGACGACGACTTCGTCGCCCCGCTCGTAGCCGCGCCCAAGGGCGCGGGCGAGGTGAAAGGTCAGGGTGGTCATGTTGGCGCCGAAAGCGATCTCGTCAGGCTGAGCGTTCAGGAGGTCCGCGAGGGCCGCGCGCGCCGCGCCGATGATCGCATCCGTTTCTTCGCTGCTCGGAAACGACCAATGCGTGTTGGCATTGTGCTGGAGAAGGTAATCGGCCATGGCCTCGACCACCGCGCGCGGCACCTGCGTTCCGCCCGGGCCATCGAAGTAGGCGACCGGTTTACCCTGGTGGAGGCGGCGGAGGGCGGGAAACTGCTCGCGAATTTTGGAAGCGTCGGGTCGTTGCATGGGAATGAGCGGATGCGCTTCAAGGCGGAAAGCAAATCGCGAAAAAGAAAAAGAGCGGCGCTCAAACGAGCGCCGCTCCTCCTGGGATTCGGTCCGGACCGGCTGCCACTGCGCGCCGGCCCGAGCTTCCGAACAGGCTTATTCGTCAGGGAAGATGGTAGACTTCGACGAGCGCCACGCCGGTGCCGCCGTCGGATCCGCGCACAATCGCGGTATAATTCCCGGGCGTGAGATTTGCCAGGATGGCCGATTCCCGAGGATCGGTCGGCGGAATGCCGGTCGCGCTGATTTCGCCTTCCGCGGTATCGGCCCAATCGTCGTTCGTCTTGAGCAGATTGCCGGCGCCGTCATGCAGCTCGAGGAGCGGATTCATGAGCGGGTTGGGCACGGGAATAGGAGCGTTCGCAAGGGAGGGGCCGATCGCGCGCACGAGCACCCGGCCGGGATCGTTTTCGCCAATGATGAAGCCGCCGATCATGACATCGTCGCTCTCCCCGACCGCCCCGCGGGTGCTGATGTTAGCCAGCTCGCCGGGGTCGGTGCCAGTGATGTCGTAGACCTCCACCATCGCGACGCCAACGCTGCCGTTTTTGCCCCGCACGATCGCGGTGTACGGACCGGGATCGAGAGTCGCGACCACGATCGACTCGTTGTCGCTGATCGGCTGGTTATTGTATAAAGCGAGGCCGTTATCGTTGATGATGGCGGTGTTGGCGGCGCTGTTGCTCATCCAGTTGTCGTTCGTCACCACCGTCCCATCCGGTTTGTGCAACTCGAGCACGGTATCCATGAGCGCGCCCGGGACGGGAATGTCGGCGTTAGCCAGTGAGGGCCCGATGGCGCGAATGACTACCGTCTTCGGATCGTTCCCTCCGAGAATGAATCCGCCGATGAGGACGTTATCGCCCGTCTCCGCCCGGAGCCGGGTGGAGATGTTGAGCAACTTGCCCCGGAGGAGGAGCTCGAAGGCCAGAAACTTCGGGTTCCCGCCGGTGGCGAAAACCGAGCGCGTGCCCGCGATGTCGTACTGCGAGACGAGACCGGCGTCCGTTTCCGCGACGAAGAGATTGCCGACACCGGCTTCCATGTCGCTGTAGCGTTTGGGACGGAACGCCATGCCGTTAGGCGTGGTCAGTCCCGAGGCGAAGGGGAGCACGGTGCCCGCGATCATGCCCGTGTTCGGGGTCACCTTGGAGATGCTTCCGTCGGTCGCGCTGACGAAGGCGTTGTCCATTCCATCGACCGCCACTCCCCGGGCGTTGGTGATGGGATAATTAAACGTGTGCCCGTCGCCGGTGATCGTATCGAGGCTCGTGGAATTGACGATGAACGTCCGTGGCAGCGTGAGATCCGGCACCGGGCCGCTCTGCGGAATCGGCTGGATCGAGACGTCGATCGGCGCGGTCGCCGGGAGGGAGGTATTGAGGCTTCCATCGGGGTAGAATTGCGTGAGCTGATTCGCCGATTGCTCGGCGACGGTGAGAGAGACGCCGTCAAAGGTCAGGCCCACCGGATTATTCAACCCCGTAACGAAGACGCTGCGCGTCCCGTCGGTGGTGAACTTGTAAATCGTGCCCGTGCCCTGATCGGCGACAAAGAGATTGCCGAAGCTGTCGAAGGTCAGACCTTGGGGCGAATTAAGGCCGGAGGCAAAAATGCGCGACGTTCCATCGAGCGCATAGATCCGGATCGTATTGGCCGTGGGATCGCTGGCGAAAAGATCGCCGGCACCCGCGTGGGCAGTGGAGGGGGTGAGAAGTTGCGTCGCGCTGATGGCGGCAACGTTGATAAGAGCGAGCAGAGCTCGTCGGTATTTTTGGAACATAAGTTTTAACCTCGGTTGAACAGGGGCGGGGCTTGGATCGATTGTATTTTCCGTAACAGCTGAATTTGCCAGCGCCACGAGAATGCGACGAATCGCTCAATTCGGTCAAGAATTTTCTCCGCAAGCCCGCGGTCTCGACCCCAACTTTCTGCGCATTGTTTTGTTTGTCAGCCGCCGCCCCCGGGCGCATCGTGCCCATTATGAATCCCCACGTCTCAGTCGAAACAGCGACGCAGCTGGCGGTTTTCCTCGGCAACCGCCCGGGCGCGCTCTCGCGGGTCTGCAGCGAACTGGGTGCGGCGGAAATCAACATCCACGCGCTCACCACTTCCGATACGATCGATCACTCCGTCGTCCGGATGGTGGTGAGCGATCCGACCAAGGCGCTCATGATTCTCGGCGAACGCGGCGTGCTCGCGCTCGAAAACGAAGTGCTCATGATCGAGAGCAACAACCAGCCGGGCACCCTCGCCTCGATCGCCGATCGCCTGGCCAAGGCAGGGGTCAACATCGAATACGCCTACCTCGCGACCAGTCCCGACTCGCGCCAGGGGCTTCTCATCCTGCGGCCCTCGAACGTGGAAAAAGCGGAGCGGGCGCTGCGCGATCTCTAGCGGAAGGCCGCCTCGGAACGGGCAGATTCTTGCCTAACGAGTCCCGAAAAAAAGATCGCTCGACCGGCGCTGGCGCTCGCCCAGGCTTTACTTCCGCTTCGTTTCAGCATGAAATTCGAGCGCAAGTGCTGACCTCCAAGGCCGCAACTCTTCGATGAACCTTCAAGCCCTGCGCTCCATTCCGCTTTTCGAATCGCTCGGGGCCGAGGAAGCCGCGGAGCTCTTCGACCTCTTTCTCGTCCGCAACATTTCCACAGGCACGCCGCTTTTCCATCGCGACGATCCCGGCGACGCCATGTTCTTCATCGAGAGCGGGCGCATCCGCATCAGCGTGCAGGATACCGAAGGGCACGACACCATCCTGGCGGAGATGGGACCGGGTGATTTCTTCGGCGAAATGGCGATGCTCGATGGGCAGACGCGCTCGGCCGACGCGACCGCCATCGAGGCGAGCAGGCTGGCCGTGCTCGCGCGCGACGACTTCCGCGCCTTCGTGCGCAAGAATCCCGACATCGCGCTCGG
>JBBQHV010000190.1:0-4344 GCA_038324295.1 Chthoniobacterales bacterium | reverse complement strand
GGCGGCGGAGGATATGTCGCCCGGGATGCTGAAGTCGCGCGACTCCGGTACGTGGTCGCCGAATACGCTGACGTTCCCCTTGTCGTCCCTTTGGGTGTGGACGAGAAAATAATTGAGCATCAGCTCGGTGTGATTGCGGGTGGGGAGCGACTCCTGCACGGTCGTTTTGCCTTTGGCGAAGAGCCCGGCAAAAAGAAGCGCGCTCTTCAACTGCGCGCTTGCCACCGGGAGCGAATATTTAATCCCATGCAAAGGCGCGCCGGTGATGCGGAGGGGCGCCGTCTCGTTGTCGCCTTCGGCCTCGATCCTCGCGCCCATCAGGCGGAGCGGCTCGATGATGCGGCCCATCGGCCGGCGCGAGAGGGATCCGTCGCCGACGAGCCGGCTGGCGAAAGGCTGCCCGGCGAGGATGCCGGCGAGGAGCCGCATCGTCGTGCCGGAGTTGCCGCAATTAATTTCGCCGGTGGGGGCGGTCAATTTTCGCCGCTTACCGTGAACGACGAGCACTTCGGGCTCCGGTTGCTCGATCGTGATGCCGAGCGCACGCATCGCCACAACCGTGTTCATGCAATCGGCGCTCCGGGAAAATCCGCGCAGGACGCAGGGACCGTTGGCGAGCGAGGCGATGAGAACGGCGCGATGCGAAATGCTCTTGTCGCCCGAAACGGTAATCTCGGCTTCGAGCCGTGGCGCACGTTTTATCCGAAGGTCGTCCATGGATTGCGAAAGAAGGATCGGCGCTCACCGCCAGGCAGCCGGCCCGCGCAAGGGGAAGAATCCCAAGTTGCACAGAAATGTCCAGCGCCGCGGCACGGCCGCTGCGTGATCAGATCGAAATGCTCGCCCCGCAGAACTGCGATTCGCTAGGGGACGAGGAAGATCTTGTTCGTGTAAGGATCGCGCACTTCGGTGCCGGGCGGGAAGCCGCGGACGTCGACGTAGCCTTGATTTGGCGCGTAGGGACTGGTGACGAAGCCGGGTTTGTCCGGCACCGGGATTCCGTAGGGAATGTCGCCCTTCGTCGGCTTGACCGATTCCGCCGGAACAGTGGTCTGCGGCGGCGGCGTCGGCTGGGTGGGATAGGCGTTGGGTGGAGGAGTCGGCGGCTGGTTGGGACTGAAGGGCTGTTGCTGCGCCGGATACTGGGTCTCGCTCGATTGATAGGTCGCGACACGGTGGCGTCGCGGCGGCGGCTCTGGTTCGGAGCAGGCGGAAATGAAGAGGACCGTGAGGAGGGCGAGCGAGAGCGTTGGTTTCATAGGAAGTGGTCTTGGACGGTGTGTCCCGCTTTGTAATTCAATCGGCCGCGAGTGACAACGGATATTTGAAAGCATCGGCCGGGTGGTTTGCGACAAAAATACAAATTCGGAAGCGCTCCTTTCCGAATCAAAAAAAAGGATGGAGCGCGACGGCGAATATATTCTGGTGATCGATGACGATCGCATGACGCGGCGGATGCTGGTGCGGGCGTTAGGCGAGGCCGGCTACGAAGTGCGGGAAGCGGCCGGCGGGATCGAGGCGCTCGCTCTCCTCCACGGGGAGGCGCCTTCGCTTCTCCTCCTCGATCTCGATATGCCCCAGCTGGACGGCGCCGAAGTGCTGAGAAAACTGCGCTCCGACCCCGACGCCGACATCGCGCAATTACCCGCCATCATGCTGACCGGCCACGGCGGCGAGGAGAGCGAAGTGCGCTGCCTGGCCGCGGGGGCGAACGATTTTGTCACGAAACCGATCAACCTCCCCGTCCTCCGGGCCCGGATCGATACGCAACTGCGCCTCCAATCGATGCGCCGGCAACTGCAGCAGCAAAACGGCGAGCTGGAAGCGTGGCGCGCGAATCTGGAGCGCGACCTGGCGGCGGCGCGTCTTACCCAGCAATCGCTCATTCCGCAAAAGCCGCCCGCCCTGCCCGGCTGGGAAGTGGCGGCGGCCTATCGCCCGGTCATCCAGGTGGGCGGCGACATCTATGGCTGGCTGCGGATGAGCGACGGGCGCATGCTTTTCTGGATCGCGGATGCGACCGGGCACGGCGCGGCGGCGGCCCTCCTCACGACCCTCGCGAAGCTGCTTTTTCACCACGGCAGCGTCGAGCACAAGCAACCGGCCGCGATCATGGAGGCGGTCAACAACGATTTTCGCAGCATCTTCGGCGCGCGTTCTTTCATGACCGCGATGTGCGTGGCGCTCGATCCGGAGACCGGGCGGGCCAGCGTGGTGGGCGCGGGTCATCCTCCGCTCCTCCTCACGCGCGCGGCCGCGCCGGCCGAGCTGATCGCTTCCTCCGCGCCGCCCTTGGGCTTGCTCGAGCGGACCCATTTTGCGGAGAGCGCGATCGAGTTGCAGCCGGGCGACGGCTTTCTTCTTTACACCGACGGTCTCTACGGTTCGTCGAAAGCCGAAGCGGAGCGCTGGACGCCGGAGCGGCTGCGCGCTTCGCTCACCGGCGAGGAGCCGAACGCGCAGGCTCTGCTCACGCGCCTCATGCAACGGATCGCGCCCGCGGAGGGCGATTCTTTGCCGGACGATCTCGCGGCTGTGGCGGTGCGGCGAGTGATTTGAAGCGCAAATTTTTTTTCGTCCCGGGGGAAATTAAGTATTGCTCTCGACCAGCCGAGCGATTAATCAGCGTCTATGCCCAAAACCACTGCGAAAAAAGCACCCACCAAACGTAAGCCAAACGCCGCTTTCATGAAGCCCGTGCAGCCGGACGAGAAGCTCTCCGCGATCGTCGGTTCGAAGCCGCTCCCGCGCTCGGAACTCACGAAGAAGCTCTGGGATTACATCAAGAAGAATGGCCTCCAGGACAAGAAGAAGAGGACGCAAATCAACGCGGATGACGCGATGCGCCCGGTCTTCAATGGCAAGAGCCAGGTGAGCATGTTCGAGATGACGAAGCTCGTCTCGGGCCACCTGAAAAACACCTGATCGCCTAACGAGTCTATCGGGCCTCACGGCTTGATCTGAGGGCAATTTTTTTTGATCGCCCGCGGGCAGAATCTGCCCGCGGGCTTTTTGCTGTAGCGGCGGTCTGTGACCGTCGTAATCGTGGATTACAGCGGACCGTCGGCGACGGTCATAGACCGCCGCTACAGCAAGAGGACCCCGCTCTTCGCCTTACCTGAGTTGCGGAGGGAGCCAGAATCGACGACTGCTGTGAGGTGAAAACTTTTCGGCTCCTTCTCCTCGTCGCAGCTCTTTCCGGCCTCTGGCTGACGGAGGCGCAAGCCGAGCCGACCTGGCTGACCGACTTCGCCAAGGCGCAGGCCGCAGCCAAAGCTGGCGATAAGCTTTTGCTGGTTGATTTCACCGGTTCGGACTGGTGCATCTGGTGCAAGAAATTGCACGCCGAAGTTTTCACCCGGCCGGAATTTGAGCAGTACGCAGAGAGGAATCTCGTCCTCATGACGGCGGATTTTCCGCGCTCCAAACCGCTCAGCGCCGAGGTGAAGAAGCAGAACCAGGAATTGGCGGAAAAGTACGGGGTCCAGGGATTTCCCACCGTGGTGGTGTTGAACGGCGACGGTAAACAGGTCGGCGAACTCGGTTACGGGCCGGGCGGCGCCAGCGCCTTCGTGAGCGAGTTGAAGAAACTTCCGCGCCGCTGATTTTGCCTAACGAACCGTGCCCCGGGCGGTGAGTTCGTGCAAGAATGCAGACAAGGGAGGGTGGAGCTCCTGCGACGCCGCGCTCTCGCGCGACCTCGCCCCTCCCACTCGAAGATCGTCCTAGGCTGGCTCGGTCGGATGCAAGGTGCTCTGGAGGGCCGCGGCCAGTTCCCGGCGCGTGAACGGTTTCGGCAGAGCGCCGCGAAAACCGTAGGAGTGAAATTCCGACATGGCCGCGGCATCGGAGTATCCGCTGCAAAGGATCGCGTTCACTTCCGGATCCAGCTCGTACAGACGCTCGATCGTTTCGACCCCGCCGAGACCGCCGCGCACGGTGGCGTCGAGAATCACGGCTTCGAAAGTCTCGCCTTCGCGGACCGCGCGTTCGTAAGCCCGCACCGCCTCCGCGCCGTCCGGCACGGCCGTCACTTCGTAACCCATCGTCGCGAGTAGTTGCGCAGTCAGTTCGCGGATGGCCGCTTCGTCGTCCATCACGAGGACGCGCTGCACCGCCGGAATTTTCTGTTCGTTAGGCAGAAGCGGATCGCTCGTGCCCCGGCGCTGCGTCGAGGGCAGATAAAAAGTGAAGGTCGCGCCACTTGGCAGGTTTTTCTCGAGATGAAGAAAGCCGCCGTGCTTCTTGATAATCGAATAGCTGATGGCGAGGCCGAGACCGCTCGAGGTCGGTTTGGTCGTGAAATAGGGATCGAAAATTTTCGAGGCCAATTCGGGAGAAACT
>JBBQHV010000189.1:0-4346 GCA_038324295.1 Chthoniobacterales bacterium | reverse complement strand
GGGCCGGAATCGATCCAGCTTTTCCAGGACGAGATCGCCAAAGCGAAAACGATTTTGTGGAATGGGCCGCCCGGGATTTTCGAAATTCCGGATTTTGCGCCGGGCACAAACGCGATCGCCAAAGCGATGGCGCGTTCGGGCGCGACCACCATTATCGGGGGGGGCGATTCCGTGACCGCGGTGAAACAGGCCGGTCTGGCTGATAAAATGACTTTTATTTCCACCGGCGGCGGCGCCTCGCTCGAGCTGATCGAAGGCAAGGAACTGCCCGGCGTCGCGGCACTGACGGAGAAAAACTAGACAGGATTTACAGGATTAACTGGATGGAAGAGATGTCGTCGCCCGGTTTTCCTGAATCCGGTCAATCCTGTTAATCCCGTCCAAATTTCATGCGCAAAAAAATCATCGCCGCGAACTGGAAGATGCACATGACTCAGGGCGAGTCGGAGGCGTTCATCACGACTTTCCTGCGCGAGATCGACGACTTCGATGCGGTCGAAATCGTGATCGTGCCGCCTTTCACCTCCATCCCGAAAGTGTCCGAGCTGCTCACGCAGACGCAGAACATCAAAGTCGGCGCGCAAAACATGCATTGGGAACGGAGCGGCGCTTTCACCGGGGAGATCAGTCCGGCGATGTTGCGCGAGCTTTTCGTCCGCTACGTCGTGCTCGGGCACAGCGAACGGCGCGCGCTTTTTGGCGAGACAGATGAAATCGTCAACCGCAAGGTGCGGGCGGCGTATGAGGAAGTGTTGCGCCCGATTCTCTGCATCGGCGAAACGCTCGAACAACGCGAGCGGGGCGAGATCGAGAAAGTGCTTTCGACGCAGTTGCGCGGCAGCCTCGCCGGGGTCGAGGCGAAGGAGTTGCTCGAAACCGTCGTTGCCTACGAACCGGTCTGGGCGATCGGCACCGGCAAAACCGCCAGCGCCGAGCAGGCGCAGGAAGCGCACGCATTTATCCGTCAGGTGCTCGGCGAAATTTCTGACGAAGCGACTGCGGAGAAAATCCGCATCCAATACGGCGGAAGCGTGAAGCCGGATAACGCGCGCCAACTTCTTTCCCAGCCGGACATCGACGGCGCGCTCGTCGGCGGCGCGAGCCTCGATCCGCGCAGCTTTGCCCAGATCGTGAAAGCGGGCGTTCCGGAGGAGCTGTAGACGCCTCCCGGGAGGCGCGGGTCTCCGGGCAGATCACAATCTTGGCCTAACGAGCGGCGCGCAGACCCGCGTTTCGCAGAGCGAAGCGTCTACAGGGCCGCGAGCGCGTCCTGGAGAAATTTCCGAAACTCCGGCGGATCGTGCAGCCGGTATTTTGCGCGGCTCGGGTTGGAGCCGACTTTAAGCGTGAGCAGATTCGGCAGGTTGAGCTCGAACATGCTTTCGTCCGTCTGGTCGTCGCCGGCGCAGAGCGCGAGGTCGTAATCCATTTCCTGGAGGAGCTGCTTGACCGCCGCCCCTTTCGAAATCTGCGAGGAACTCGCTTCGATGATCTTGCGCCCCTGGCGAATTTCGACCGGCTGATTGGCCATGATGGCGCCCAGTTCCATCGCGAGCTGATGCGCTTTCCAGGTGCCAAATTCCGGATCGGTATTCCGGTAATGCCAGACTAACGACGTCTTCTTTTCCTCGACGAAACTGCCGGGCGTGGTCCGCTCGTAGCTGCGCAAAATCTCGAGCAGCTCCTCTTTCCAGGCGTAGCTCACTCCGGCGTCGAGTCGCTCCCATTCCTCCGCGCCGGCCCGGCGCAAGACCGCGCCATGTTCCGCGACGAGGTTGAACGGATAGTCGCCCAACCACGCCTCCAAATCGTCACTCGTCCGCCCGCTGATCAGGGTGACGCCAAGATTAGGACGATCGCGCAGGCTCTCGAGGAGCGTCTGCACGCCTTCGTTAGGCTTGGCCGCTCCCGGATCGCGCACGATCTCCCGCAGCGTGCCGTCGTAATCGAGAAAGAGCGCGATCCGTTTCTCCGCCGCCACCGCCGTGCGCAGGCGCTGGGCCAGTTCTTCGATCCGGCTGCCTTCCGGCGTGGTGACTTCTTCGCGGGCCGCCCCGAGCTGATCGATGAAGGAACGGGCCCAATAGCGCGCGTCGTATTTCAGGACCCGCTCGCGCATCGGCTTGTTCCGCAGAATCTTTTCCTCGTTAGGCATGGCCAAGGCCTCGCGCAGCGCCTCCGCCACTCCCTCCGCGTCGTAGGGGTTGACGAGGAGGGCATTGAACAACTCACCGGCCGCGCCGGCAAACTCACTCAGGATGAGGACGCCGGCATTCTCGCGCTGGCAGGCGATATATTCTTTCGCGACCAGATTCATCCCATCGATCAAGGGCGTGACGAGCCCAACATCGGATTGGGCGTAGAGCGCGCAGAGATCGACAAAGTCGACCGAGCCGTGAATGAAGCGGATCGGGCTGCTCCGCAGAGTCGCGTAGGTGCCGTTGATCCGGCCGATCCGCGCTTCCACTTCCGCGCGCAGCTCCTGATATTCCTCCACTCCTTCGCGTGATGGCACGCTCACGAAAATGAATTTGATCTTGTCGCGGTCTTCGAGGTTTTCGAGGAACCGCTCGATCGCTTCGATGCGATGGAGGATGCCCTTGGTGTAATCCATTCGCTCGACCGAAAGGACGATGCGCTTATCGGAATCGGAGGCGCGCATCTCCGCCAGCCGGTCCGTAAACTCGGGCGAATTGAGCGTCTCCTCGAATTTCGCGCCGTTGATCCCGATCGGGAAAACCCCCAGCTCGGCGCGATGATCGGGATCGGTGCGGATGACGCTAATCTCCGATTCGATCCCGAGGAGGCGCAGAACGGCGCTGCGGAAATGCCGCATATAACCAAAAGTGTGGAAGCCGATGAGGTCGGCGCCGAGCATGCCTTTGACGAGATCGTTCCGTTTCGGGTGACAACGAAACGTCTCGAAGGAGGGAAAGGGCGTGTGCAGGAAGAAGCCGATCTTCAGCTCGGGCATGGCGGCGTGGAGCATCGCGGGCACGAGCATGAGCTGGTAATCATGCACCCAGACGAGGTCGCCCGGGTTCGCGATCTCGAGCACCTTGTCGGCAAAACGCTGGTTGGCCTTCTCGTAATGCTGCCACCAGGCCGGGTCGTAGCGCATGTAGTTCGGCATGTAGTGCAGGACTGGCCAGAGGCTGGAATTGGAGAATCCTTCGTAGTGACCGGCCGCCTCTTCCTCGGAGAGAAAAACGGGAACGCAGCCGTACTCTTCGATCAGCAGACGGCGCACTTTCGCCTTCTCCGCTTCGGGAATGACGGCCCCGGGCCAGCCGATCCAGCGCAGATCGAAGTGCTCGGTCGGGAGTCCCTCGAGCGCGGCGACCAATCCGCCGGAAGACTTCGTGATCGTCTCGCCGAGGGTCACGGGCAGGCGATTCGAAAGATTGATTAAGGTGGTGCGACGTTTAGACACGAAAGAATAATCTACACCGAAATCGCGCTCGCCTGGCAGGCTGGATTTTTCGCAGAGCTACTGGCGGCACCTTCCCTGCTCTGGAAGGCAGGCGATGAAACGCTACGAGGTCGACCTCAATGGCTATCATTCCTCTCTCGACGCGGCGGAGATGGAGATGCTCTTGCGGGCGGGCGCGATCTCGCGGGGCGATCTCTGTCGGGAGGTCGGCGCGACGCGCTGGCAGACGGTCGAGCAACTCTTTCCGCTGCCAGAAACGAATTCGTCCCGCGGCCAGGTCACGATGCCGATTGCGCAAGGCAAAGAAGCGGACGTAGAGGAAGAGAATGCGGGCCATCGTGATCAAGAAATTTGGCGGGGTGGAAGGAATCGCTCTCGAGAAGGTGGAAACGGCGCCGGCTCCAACGGCCGATCAGGTACGGGTGAGAGTGCGCGCGGCGGGCTTGAACCGGGCTGACCTTCTCCAGCGCGAAGGGAAATATCCCGCGCCGCCGGGTTATCCGGAAAACATTCCCGGGCTCGAATTCGCCGGGGAAGTGGAGTCGTTAGGCGAAGCGGCCCGCGCCTGGAAAATTGGCGACCGCGTCTTCGGGATCACGGCCGGCGGCGGGCAGGCGGAGTTCGTGATTGTGCCGGAGAGCAATCTCGCGCGCATCCCGCAAAACCTGAGCTTTACCGAAGCGGCCGCCATGCCGGAAGTTTTTATCACCGCGCACGACGCCCTCTTCACCCGGGCGGGATTGCAAATGGGGGAGCGCGTCTTGATTCACGCGGCTGGCTCGGGCGTCGGAACGGCGGCGGTGCAACTGGCGCACGCCGCCGGCGCGATCGTCTACGGCACCTCGCGCACGGCTGACAAGCTCGAGCGCGTCCGCGACTTCGGCCTCGACGAGGCGATCAGGGTGAGCGGGTC
>JBBQHV010000188.1:0-4348 GCA_038324295.1 Chthoniobacterales bacterium | reverse complement strand
CCCTGGTTATTCTCCTCCGGCTGGGCCCAGGCTATCCAGTTGCTGTCGGGCGACCAATCGTAGGACTCGATCTCGCCATTCATGTCTTTGGCTACTTCGGTGACGGCCTTGCTCGCAACGTCGACATAGCGCAAGCGCTGCAAGCGGTCGCTCCAGAGCAGCTTCTTGCTGTCGGGCGACCAGATCGGCTGATAATAGTAGGTATCGGCGCTTTTTGTGATTTGTTGTGGCTGACCCTTGCCGTCCTGTGCACGGACATAGAGTTCGTTCTCGCCGCTCGCGTCGGAGTTATAGGCGATCCATTTGCCATCGGGTGACCAGACGGCGTCGCGCTCGTGCGCATTGGAGGTCGGGCTTAGCGTCCGCTCGTTCCCGTGCTTCGCCGGGACGGAGAAAAGATCGCCCCGCGCCACGACGATGGCACGCTCGCCATCCGGCGCGAGATGGACGGATTCGAGATGCTTGGAAGCGTCAACGTAGGAAGCACGACCCGAGTCGAAGTCTTCCTTGATATTTATTGGGACAGGCGCTGATTGGCCGCTGGCGAGGTCATAACGCCAGATATAACCGGCGTTCTCAAAGACAATCGAGTTCTTGCCAATGGTCGGGAACTTAATGTCGAAATCGGTGAAGTGAGTGAGCTGCTTCGTTTCCTTCGACCCGAGATCGATCGAGTAAAGGTTCATCCGATTATCGCGGTCCGAGAGGAAGTAGACTTTGTTATCCGGCCCCCACATTGGGCAGATGTCCTGTCCGGGGCTATTCGTCAGGTTGGTTGTCTGCTGGGTCTTGAAATCAAAGATCCAGACATCGTCCACCATTCCGCCGCGGTAGTGTTTCCAGGTGCGAAACTCCCGGAAGATGCGGTTGAAAGCCATCTTCGAGTCGTCCGGTGAAAAGGAAACGAATCCGCCGCGCGGCACCGGCAACTGCTTCGGCAGTTCGGCATCCAGCGCGACCGTTTCGAGATCGCCGTTGAAGGAGTTAAAGGAAGTGCGGCGGGATCGGAAGATGACGACCGGCTTGGTGTTCTCCCAGCCCATGACGATGTTGTTCGGGCCCATCCGGTCGGAAATGTCGTCCCGGCCCAGGGTTGCCGTCGTCGTTAGGCGCTTCGGTTCGCCACCGTCGCCGGGCATGACATAAACCTCGGTATTGCCGTCGTAATGCGAAGTGAAGGCGAGCTGTTTCCCGTCGGGCGAGAAATGGGGAAAAGAAGCGTAACCGGGGCCGCTCGTCAGGCGCCGGGCCGTGCCGCCGTCCTTCGCCACGGTGTAAAGCTGCCCGGCATACTCGAAGACAATCTGGCCGCCGTTCGTGGTCGGGAAACGCAGGAGCCGGGTGGTGTCGGGCAAATTCTGCGCGGCGGGGGCATTCTGCGCGGGCGGCGTGGTTTGCGCGGAGAGAGTGAGAGCGGTGAGTAAGAGAGCGGAAAGACAGGATAAAATGCGCATAAAGAACAGGATGAACGCAAAAACTGCCGCTGAATCGGGCGGTTGCAACCCGAATCTCCGGCCACCCATCTCGCGCGGACGGAAAGACGGCCCGGCCGACCTTCAATCGCTAACTGTTTCCTGATTGCCCGAGCGACAGAAATCTGTCAGCTAAGAATATGCGCGTCCTGGTGATTGACGATGACCCGCGCCTCGTTCGGCAAATCAAGCGTGAGCTGGAACATTTCCATCATGAGGCGAGCGCTTGCTACGATGGCGCCGAAGGCCTCGAGGCGGCCTTGCGCAACCCGCCCGATCTCGTCGTCCTCGATATCAACCTCCCCAGTATGAGTGGTTTTACTGTCCTCGCTCAGCTACGGAAGGCACATTCGACCGCGCGCATTCTAATCCTGACGGCGCGCGGCGACGTGGAGGATCGCATCAAAGGTCTGAAAGGCGGAGCGGATGATTACCTGCCAAAACCTTTCTCGATGAATGAATTGATCGCCCGGGTCGAAGCGCTCGGACGGCGTCGGGCCACCTCGACGGCAGAAAATCTCTTAAAAGTCGGCGACCTGCAGATGGATGTGCAGCATCGTCATGTTACCCGAGCAGGCCAGCTGATCGCTCTTTCGCCGCGCGAGTTCGATGTCCTTCAGGTGCTCATGCAGGAACCCGGCCGGGTTTTTTCGCGAACCGAGCTATGCGAACGAATTTGGCAACGGGAACATGAATACGACACGCGAACAGTGGAGATTTTCATCACGCGTCTGCGCAAGAAAGTGGACTCGGAGTTCGATCCGCCGCTCATTCACACTCAGCGGTATGTTGGTTACTCCATTCAGGCGCCGTAGGAACAGTGCCGCTCTTAGTCCAAAGAAAAACAGCCGGGTCCCTTGCGAGACCCGGCTGTGGTTGATTGCTTAAGTTAGCTGGTAACTGGTCGGCTTAGTAATCCATGCCGCCCATACCACCCATTCCGCCCATGCCGCCCGGAGGCATACCGCCACCGGCTTTCTCCTTCTCAGGAGCCTCGGTGATGATCGCTTCGGTGGTGAGGAGGAGGCCGGAAATCGAAGCCGCGTTTTGTAGCGCGCTCCGCGTCACCTTGGTCGGATCCACGACGCCGGCTTTGACCAGGTCTTCGTATTTCTCGGTGGCGACGTTGTAACCTTCATTGCCCTTGCGGCTCTTCACTTCCTGCACGATGAGCGCGCCTTCCTGGCCGGCGTTATCGGCGAGGGTGCGGAGCGGCTCTTCCACCGCCCGGCGAATGATCGCCGCGCCGACGGCCTCGTCGCCTTCGAGCTTAAGACCATCGAGCGCTTTCTGAGCGCGGATGAATGCGACACCGCCACCAGGGACGATTCCTTCTTCGACCGCCGCGCGAGTCGCATGCAATGCGTCTTCCACGCGCGCTTTCTTTTCCTTCATCTCAGTCTCGGTCGCTGCGCCGACGTTGATGACGGCGACACCGCCGGCCAACTTGGCGAGGCGTTCCTGGAGCTTCTCCCGATCGTAATCCGAAGTCGTTTCTTCGATCTGACGACGGATTTGCGAGACACGGCCTTGAATGTCCTTCTGCTTGCCTTCGCCTTCCACGATCGTGGTGTTCTCCTTGTCGATCGTGACGCGCTTGGTACGCCCTAAGTCCTCGAGCTTAACGTTCTCGAGTTTAATGCCGAGGTCTTCGGTAATGCACTGACCGCCGGTGAGGACGGCAAGGTCTTCCAGCATCGCCTTGCGACGATCGCCGAAGCCCGGGGCTTTGACGGCTGCGACTTGCAGCGTGCCGCGGAGCTTGTTCACGACCAGAGTCGCGAGCGCTTCGCCTTCCACGTCTTCCGCAATGATGAGGAGCGGACGACCGGCTTTCGCTACCTTCTCGAGGAGCGGAAGCATGTCCTTCAAGCTCGAGATTTTCTTCTCGTGAATGAGGATGTAAGGGTTCTCGAGGATGGCTTCCATCGACTCCGCGTTGGTCACGAAGTAAGGAGAGAGATAGCCTTTGTCGAACTGCATGCCTTCGACCACGTCGAGGCTGGTTTCGATCGACTTGGCTTCTTCCACCGTAATGGTGCCGTCCTTTCCGACCTTGTCCATCGCGTCGGCGATGATCTCGCCGATGGTGCGATCCCAGTTAGCCGAAACAGTCGCGACCTGCGCGATCTCGGTGCGGTCACTGACTTTCTTCGAGATCTTCTGGAGCTCGGCCACGATCGCTTCGACGGCCTTGTTTATGCCGCGTTGGAGCGAAGTGGGATTCGCGCCGGCGGTGACATTGCGGAGACCTTCTTTATAGATGGACTCAGCGAGGACGGTCGCGGTTGTGGTGCCGTCACCAGCGATGTCGGAAGTCTTGGAAGCGACTTCGCGGACGAGCTGGGCGCCCATGTTTTCGTAAGGGTCTTCGAGTTCGATTTCCTTGGCCACGGTCACACCGTCTTTGGTGATGGTCGGGCTGCCGAATTTCTTGTCGAGGATGACGTTGCGGCCACTCGGTCCGAGGGTCGCCTTAACGGCTTTCGAGAGCTTCTCGACGCCGCGGAGAAGCGCGTGCCGCGCGTTCTCATCAAATTGTAATTGTTTAGCTGCCATATATTTTTAGTTCTTAGTCTTTGGTTGAGAGTTGAGAGACGGGATTAGCCGATGATGCCGAGGATATCGTCCTCTCGCATGATCAGGTAGGACTCGCCGTCCACTTTGATCTCGGTGCCGCCGTATTTGGAGATGAGGACTTTGTCGCCCTTCTTCACGGTGAACTCCACCCTCTTGCCGTTATCGTCCACTTTCCCGGTGCCGAGAGCGACGACACTGCCTTCCTGCGGCTTTTCTTTCGCGGTATCGGGGATGATGATGCCGCCCTTTTTGGTTTCCTTCTCTTCGATCGGTTGCACCAGCACCCGGTCTCCGAG
>JBBQHV010000187.1:0-4368 GCA_038324295.1 Chthoniobacterales bacterium | reverse complement strand
CCGCTTACTTCCGTTACCTTCAGGCGGAGGCGTGGGCGGCGAAAGAAAACTGGGAGCGTGCCTGGCAGGCGTGGCGGGAATTTCACCAGCAAAACGCCCACGCCGGGCGTTAGTTGTAGCCGGGGGCGCTGACCCCGGCTGGTCAAAGTCCTTTCCCACCCCAACCCCGCCGGGGTCGCCGCCCCCGGCTACAACGCGCCCGGAACGTCCTCGTGAAAATGCCGCCCGCGCCGCAGCAATCTGGGAAGCGCCCCGTATTTCGGACTGAAAAGATAGGCGAGAAAAAAGATGAACCCGAGCGTAAGGACGATGCAGGCCCCGGAAGGCAGATTGAGCCAGTAGGAAAGAAACAATCCGGCGCAGGACCCGAACATCCCAATCAAACCGCCGCCCCAAAACATCGCCGGGAAGGAATCCGAGCAAAGATAGACCGTGGCGGCGGGCGCGATCAGCATGCCGAGCGCAAGAATGACCCCGACCGCCTGAAGCGACGCGACCATCGCGAGGACGAGCAGCGCCATGAGCAGGTAGCCTAACGATTTCACCCAGACGCCCTGCGTGGCCGCGATCGCCGGCTGAAAGATGAGAAGAAGGAGCGGGCGTTGAAAAAGGACGAGGAGCGGAAGGACGATCAGGCTGATCAGGTAAATCCCCCAAAGATCGGCGTCGGCCAGCCCGAGGATGTTGCCGAAGAGATAGTGCGAGACGTTGACCTGCGCGGGCGAGAAGCTGAGAAGGATCAAGCCTAACGAAAAGGAACATGCGAAAAGAAGCCCGAGCGAAGTGTCTTCCTTGATCCGCGAGCTCCCGGAAATAATCTGCACCCCGAGCGCGACGAGAAGGGCGGCGACGAGCGCGCCGAAGAAGAGGCTGGCCGGCGCGAGCCCGAAAAGGAGCAGGGCCACCGCCACGCCCGGGAGAAGCGAGTGCGCCATCGCATCCGCCATGAGGGCGAGCCGGCGCAGGACGATGAACCCGCTGAGGGCGCCATTGACGAAACCGATGAGGGCGCACCCGAAAAGGGCGCGCTGCATGAATTCGTGCCGGAACGGTTCGAGCAGCCAGTTCATTTTACCAAAACCTCCGCGCTGAAGGTCCGGAAAATATTTTCTTTCGTGAAGACCTCCGCGGTTTCGCCAAAGGCAATCAGCTCGCGATTCAAGAAAATCACCTGGTCGAAAAGCTCCGGCACGGATTTGAGATCGTGATGTGCCGCGATGACCAGATTCCCCGCCTCCGACAACCGCCGGAGGGTCGCGCCTAACAATTCCTGGGACGGCCGGTCGAGACCGGTAAACGGCTCGTCGAGCAGAAAAACGTGCGCGTTCTGGGCGAGCGATCGAGCCAGGAAAGCGCGCTGCTGCTGACCGCCGGAGAGCGCGCTGATCTGCCGGCCCGCGAGATCGCGCAGGCCGATCGTGGCGAGCGCTTCCTCCACCGCCGCATCGTCCTCGGGGCGAAACGGCCGCCACCAGCTCGTCCGCACATAGCGGCCCATCTCGACGAGCCCGCGGACCGTCACCGGAAAATCCCAATCGACCGCGCTGCGTTGCGGGAGGTAGGCGATCTCCGCCGCGGCCGGGGTCTTGCCGTGGCCGCCAAAATTAATCGAGCCGGTGACGAGCGGGAGCAAACCGACGAGCGCCTTGAAAAGCGAAGTTTTGCCCGCGCCATTCGGGCCGAGGAGCGCGACCCGATGTCCGCAGGAAAGCACCAGATCGAGATGATGAATCGCCGGGACCCGCCGATACGCGACGGTCAGATCGTTGATCACGAGCTGATGTTTCATCGCGTCGGGACAAAGGTGAGAACGTCATCCACGCGCGCCGTTCCCCAGAGCGTCTGCGCGATCGCGGGAGTGTCGTTAGGCGTGACTTCGACGCGCAAGGCGGCCTCTTTTTCCGCCGGCCAACTGGCTGCGACGAGCAGGTCGATCCCTTCCGGCGGGAACGGAAGCGCCAGCTCTTTCGTGCAGCTGTTTTCGTTGCAAGCGCCTTCCCAGATCACCTTGCCGAGATGGGAAATGGCGAAGTGGAAAGGCGCGCTCGTCGCCGTCAGGACCAGCCGCACCCGCGTGACCTTCGAGGTCGGAGCCTCGCTCATCACCTCGCCCGGCGCGCGACTGCTCGTTAGGCTGCGGAGCGGCAGAAGGAGAGCGAAGAGCGCAAGGAGGACCAGTCCCGCGCGCAAAAGAGGCGATCCCCTCATCGTGTCGGCATCATCGTTAGGCTATTTCAAGGCCTCCACGATTGTCGAGACGTTATGCCGGATCATCCCAGCGTAGGTGCCCGCCTCCCCTTTGCCGAGGCCGTCCGCGTAAAGGATTCCGCCGATCTTCGCTCCGGTCTCGCGCGTGATTTCCTCCGTCACTTTCGGATTGAGCGTGCTCTCGACGAAAATCGCTTTGACGTTTTCCTTTTTCATCCGGTCGATCAGCTCCGCGACATGCCGATTGGAGGGTTCGCTTTCGCTGTTCACTCCTTCGATCGCCAGATTCCGAAAGCCGAACTCGCGCGCGAAATATTGGAAGGCTTCGTGCGCAGTCACGAGAATGCGCCGATCGCGCGGCAGCTCGGCCACCTCGCGCCGGGCCCAGCGCTGCAATTCCTCGAGACCGGCGAGATAAGTCTGCGCGTTCTTTGCGAAATCCGCCGCGCCCGCCGGATCGAGCCGGCTGAGGGCGTCGCGCACGATCCGGGTCGCCCCCTCGACGTTGCTCACGCTGTTCCACCAATGCGGATCGCTCGTTAGGCCAGGGAGCTCGTCGCCCACCCTGAGGAGTTCGGCTTTTTCGCCGCTCGCCTGCTGGACCTTGTTCAGATAATTCTCGAGGTTCCGGCCGTTCGTCAGGATGAGGCGCGCCGCGCTCACTTTCTTCAGATCGGCCGGGGTCGGTTCGTATTCGTGCGGATCGACGCCCGGCCGGACGAGCCCGAAAACGACGACCTGATCGCCGCCCACCTTCTCCGCGATCTCCGTCAGGACGGAGGAAAACGAAGCGATCACCACCCGCTCCGCAGCCGAGGCGGGAGCGAGTGCTGCGAGGAGGAACGCCGCGCTGAGAGCCAATTTTTTCACAAATGAGAATCGCGCTTGCGGTTTCTTTACGATTACGCAAGACTCCGCGCAATGTTCCGGCGCCGCCAAGATTCGTTAGGGCAAATTCTTCCCGCCAGCTGCGTCGCCCTCGCCTTGCTCGTCGCCGCGCTCCTCAGCGCTTCCCCGCAACTGCATCAGCTGCTTCATCCGGACGCCGGCGCGGCTTCGCATCTTTGCGTCGTTACGCTCGTTTCCTCCGGCCACTGCCAGCATTCCACGACGGCGCCCATCGCCGCTCCTCTGGCGGAGTTGCCACTCGCCGGTCTCCTGCCCGCGGCCCGCCCCGGCCTTCTTTCGGCCGCGCCACGCTCGTCCATCCTCGAGCACGCTCCGCCGGTCTTCGCCTAACGATTTGGGCCGTCCCGCGCTCGCTGCGCGGCAGTGCCGCTCGCGCGTTTCCGCGCGGCGCCGGGTCCCAATCGCGCGAAACGCGTCTGTTTCCGGACCGCTCTGATTAAGCCGGCGAAAAGACCGGCTCGCACCGAAGATTGGAATGAAAGAACTATTTATGGCCGTCGTGCTGCTCGGCAGCGCCGGCTCCCTCTTTGCCCAAAGCCCGGCCCCCACGCCTTTGCCTAACGACGTCGAAAGTTTGCGCGAGCAGGTGCAGGCGCTGACCGAGACAGTCAAGACTCTGCAACAACAATTGCAGGATCAACAAGCCACCCTCGCGAAGATGAACGCGGGCCCGACCACTTTGCCGACGAACGAAAGCGGCGCCGCCACGCCCGCCCCCTCGCCCGCGGCCAGCGCACCGCCGCTTTTCCCGACGACCGACGAATCGGTCGTCGCGACTGCGCCCGAGCCTTCCCCGCTCCCGGCGAACGCGACCGGTCCCGCGGCCGCGCCGGTTAACCAGGCTTTTCCCACGACCGACGCCTCCGTCACCACCTCGAGCGAGACGATTTCGACGAGCGGCGCGGGGGCGGCCCTGACCGCGCCGATGACGATCGCGGGCAGTCGGGCCGGTGGCACTTACATGAACATCTCGTTCGACGGCCAGTTTTCCTTTGCCTATTCGAGCGATCGCAATCTCGACCGGCTCGAGGCGGGCGACCACGATCCGCAACAGCGCGGCTTCAACGCGCGCAATCTCGAGCTCGCGCTCGACGGCGCGGTCGATCCCTATTTCGAAGGCTTCGCGAACATCGTGCTCAAGCTCGACAACGATAACGAAACCCAGATCGAAGTGGAGGAAGCCTTCCTGCAGACGACCGATCTGCCATGGGGATTGCAGGTCAAGGGCGGCCAGTTTTTCTCCGCTTTCGG
>JBBQHV010000186.1:0-4377 GCA_038324295.1 Chthoniobacterales bacterium | reverse complement strand
GGCCGGCAGCCGCTCGACCAACTCGCTCACCCGATCGACGCTCCCGCTCGCTTCCTTGATCGCGACGATATTCGGGCAAGCCTGCGCGAGCCTAACGACTGTGTCGGCAGCGATGTCGATCCCACAACGCCCCGGAATATTGTAGAGCACGATCTTGAGCGCGGTGCTGCGGGCGATCGCTTCGAAATGCTGGAAGAGCCCTTCTTGGCTGGGCTTGTTGTAATAAGGCGCGACGAGAAGCGCGCCATCGACGCCGAGCGCTTCCGCCTCTTTGGTGTGCGCGATTGCGTCGCGGGTTGAATTCGAGCCCGTGCCCGCGATCACCTGGCAACGTTCGCCCGCGGCTTTTACCGCCCGCTCGATGAGGCGATGACGCTCTTCATGGCTCAGAGTCGGGGATTCGCCGGTGGTCCCGATCGGCACAATCCCGCTTACGCCACCGGCGATCTGCGCTTCGATGAGGCGCTCGAAGGCCTCGAGATCGAGCTCGTCGTTTTTGAACGGCGTGACCAGCGCTGTGTAGGTGCCGCGGAACATTTTCGTTTTCTTGTAGCGGCGGTCTATGACCGTCGCCGTCGCCGCGTTTTGTCTCGTCGGTCATTTCGACGGTCACAGACCGCCGCTACAGGAGAAATCCGCTTCCTCATATCTCAATCGTTCCGTCGAACACGAAATCGGCCGGGCCGGTCAAGGTGACGTTGCTAAAACGCTCGCCGTCGCGCTGAAAATTCACCTGCAAAATATCGCCGCCGCGCACCTGCACCGCGATCGGACCTTTCACATTTTCGAGCGCGGCAAAAATCACCGCGCTCGCGACCACGCCGGTGCCGCAGGCGAGGGTTTCATCCTCGACTCCACGTTCGTAGGTGCGAATGACGATGTCGCGTTCGCCCCGCTGCTCGATAAAATTGGCGTTTGCCCCACGCGGCGCATAGAGCGGGCTGTGCCGCAATTTCGCGCCCTCCTCGCGCACATTGACGTCGTCGATTTTTGGAACGCGCACCACGACATGCGGCACGCCGCTATCGACATAGCTGGCGCCTTCCGGCTCGAGCCGCAGATCTTTCGGGTCGCTCATTTGTAGACTGACCAACTCACCTTCCAGCCGGGCGCCGATCACGCCCGCGGGCGTCTCGAAGGAGAGCTCCTCGCGCGGACCGGCCGCGCGGTCGGCGAAGCGCGCGAAACAGCGGGCGCCATTTCCGCACATCTCCGCCTCGCCGCCGTCGGCGTTGTAGTAGCGCATCCGGAAATCGGCGCCGTCGGCCGGTTTCTCGAGAAGGAGGACACCGTCCGCGCCGACCCCGCGATGGCGATCGCAGAGCCGCGCGATCTGCTCGCTCGTTAGGCTGATTTCGCCGCCGCGATTATCGAGCAGGACGAAATCGTTTCCCGCGCCATTCATCTTCGTGAAACGGAGCATGCGGATTTTTACATGCTCTCGCGCGGAAAGCCAACTGCTCCGGGGGAGAGGGGTGCACTTGTAGCGTCCGCTGTCCTCAGCGGACTGAAGGCGGCGCTCTGGACAAAGCGGTGCGCAACGCACGCGAGGGCGCCCGCACGCGGCGAGCAGGCTGTGCGCTCCCCGGAGTCTTGCTCGTCCGCGTATTTCTTCTATTGATCCTGCGTGCGCTTTGCTCCCGCTATTTTTCTCATCGTTCTTGCGAGCGCCGCGCAGGCGCAGCTCGCGCCGAGCCCGCTCAACCCCGTCATCCTCGAGCAGATCAAGGAAATGCCGACCGGCGGCCGGTATTCGGCCTCGCGCGCGGCCACCATCCGCCTGCAAGCAGCTGCGCATTTCGAGTCGGGGAAATTTTTCATTCTCCCCGCTTCGGCTTCGCCGAGTTATTGCTCGGGCGCGACTTATCTCGTCTTCATGAAAACGATCGAAGCCTTGCGCGATCGCGGCGAGCTGACGCTCGATTACGAGACGCTCGATCAGCTCATGATCCGCGGACAGCGCGACGGCGAAGGCATCTGGGGTCGTTGGAACGCAAACGGCCCGGGGACCGCGCGGCTTTTCCACGAGCTCGGGATTGGGCGAAACTTCGACGACTTCGAAGAAGCGGAGCCGGGCGACTTCATGAAAATTTTCTGGTCGCCCGAAGTGGGCCGCGCCGAGCACGGGCACTCGGTCATCTATCTCGGGACGGAGAAGAAGCTGGGCCTGGATTACGTGCGCTTCTGGTCCAGCAACATCCCGTTTGGCTATGGGGAAAAGAGCGTGCTCCGGAGCAAGATCGTGCACGCGATTTTCTCGCGTCTCTACGCGCCGGCGAACCTGGCGAGAATTGAGACCGCGCCTGCGCTCGACCGATATCTCGCCAGCCTCGTGCGGGTGCGCTCGAGCTACGACGAGGCGAAAGAAAAATGCGGGATGTGAGATTTGCCTAACGATGGCAACCACCCGCTTTTCTCCAGGGCGGGACGCTAGTAGCGTCCCTCCGCATGCCTGAATTTTTTTGCGGCCTCTCTGATCGCACCACGCCGCTGCCTCATTACTGGGAGCACACCATCGGCAGCGGCCACGCCACTCTCGCGCTCCGGGCCGATTGGCAGAAACAATTGCGCCGTTGTCATGAGGAACTCGGCATCCGTCATGTCCGTTTCCACGGGCTTTTGTCGGATGACGTCGGCACTTTCGTGATCGAAAACGACGAGCCGCTTTATTCCTTCTTTAACGCCGATCAGATTTTCGATTTCCTGCTTTCGATCGGGATGCGGCCGTTTGTGGAATTGAGCTTCATGCCAACGGGGCTGGCCTCGGGGAAGAAGACGGTTTTTCATTATCGCGGCAACGTCACGCCCCCGAAGGATTTGAAAAAATGGGCGACGCTCGTGCGCAAACTCGTCGCCCATTGGATCGAGCGCTACGGAGCGAACGAAGTGCGCGAGTGGTTCTTCGAAGTCTGGAACGAGCCAAACCTGAAGTTTTTTTGGACGAAAGGGCAGCGCGAATACTTCGAGTTTTATCGCGTCACGGCGGAGGCGATCAAAGGAGTGAACTCAGCGCTCCGGGTGGGCGGCCCAGCCACCGCGAAGAACGAATGGGTAGAGGAATTTGTCGACTTCTGCACGCGGGAAAAGTTGCCGCTCGATTTCGTCAGCACCCATCATTATCCGACCGACGCGTTCGGGAAGGAAGGAGACGACACGATCACGCAACTGGCGCAGAGTCGGCGCAGTATCCTGCGGGAGGAGGCGCAGAACACTTTCCGTCGCGCCCAGGGCAAGCCGGTTTATTACACCGAGTGGAATGCCTCCTCGAATCCGCGCGACCCGCTCCACGACGAGCCCTACGCAGCCGCCTTCGTGACCAAGACCATCCTGGAAATGAACGGCCTCGTGGAGGGTTACAGCTTCTGGACGTTCTCGGATATTTTCGAGGAGAACTACTTTCCCTCCTTGCCGTTTCACGGCGGCTTCGGCCTGCTCAACCTCCACGGCATTCCGAAGCCGGCCTATCGTGCCTTCGAGTTGCTGCACCGGCTCGGCACCGAGCAATTTCTGGTCGACGGAATCCACGCCACGGTCGACGCGTGGGCGATTCCGCAGGGAAATAAATTGACCATCATTCTGACCAATCACGCCCTCCCGCGCCATGCGATCGGGAGGGAGCAAGTGTGGGTGCGCATCGCGGATGCGACCAGGCCGCGCGCCGTCTCGATCGAGCGAATCGACGACACGCATGCGAACGCGCGACGGCTTTGGGAGAGGATGAAGAAACCCGAATACCTCAGCCCGGAGGAGGTGGAAAAGTTGCAGGACGCGTCGCGTCTCATCTCCGAGCCGCATCCCTGGAAATATAAAAAGCGGGAGCTCGAGATCGGGATCGAATTGCCCGCGCAGAGCGTTGCCGCGATCACGGTGGAGTTCGCATGAGCGCGTCGCCAATCCAATGAAAAGTCAAAGCGACCAGGCCCCGTTAGGCGCGCGCAAACTGGCCCAGATCCAGAAGAGCACGTTTGCCTATTTCCTGAAGGAAACCAATCCGGCCAACGGGATGGTGCCCGACAGCACGCGACAAAATTCGGCCGCCAGTATCGCGGCGATCGGCTTCGCTCTGACCGCTTATCCGATCGGAGTCGAGCGGGGTTTTTTGACCCGAACCGAAGCCGCGAAACGCACTCGGACGACGCTGCGTTTTTTCCGGGAGAGCGAGCAATCGACCGCAGCGGACGCGACCGGTTACGAAGGATTTTATTATCACTTTCTCGAGATGGAGACGGGGCGCCGCGCGCTCGACTCCGAGCTTTCCACGATCGACTCCGCATTTCTCTTCGCCGGGATGTTGACCGCCGCCGGGTATTTCAACCGCGACACCGCCGCCGAACGCGAGATTCGCGGTCACGCCGCCGCGCTCTACGCCCGGGCCAA
>JBBQHV010000185.1:0-4386 GCA_038324295.1 Chthoniobacterales bacterium | reverse complement strand
GGCGACAAAGTGGAAGTGGAGCTCTCGCCCTACGATTTGACGAAGGCGCGGATCATTTTCCGCGCGAAGTAAGGAGCGGGCAAAAAAGCCGCGCCGGGAGAGCGGATTCGTAAGCGCGAGGCGCGGGCGAGTTGCGTATCTGAAAACAGAGAGCCGCCGCCAGAACGACCCGCGGGGGCCGGCGGCGAGGGAGGGAATTGCAATGAAGAAAGACAAAAATATGCCAGATGAGAGCAAGGGGACAGAAGGCGCGGCCATTCCGCCGCAAGCCCAGGACGAAGCCGAGAGCGGCGTTTCGCACGCCCGCCGGGCGGCGGACGATTTCAAGTCGGCGGCCGGCGCAGTGGCGGACCAATATCGCGGACGCGCCGAAGAAGTGTGGAACGACGCGCGCGGCCGGGCCCGCACTTTCCAGGAGGACAGCGAGCAATACGTGCGCGAAAATCCGACCAAGGCGGTTTTCACCGCGCTCGGGATCGGGTTCGTGCTTGGCTTGATTTTCCGTCGTTAGGCAAGCCGGATGGCGTCAAGCTCGATGCAATTCCGCAACCCCGCCGGACACACGGGATTGCTCGGCAGCCTCGGCTCGCTCGCGAGTTCCTGCGTTCGTTTTTTCGAAAGCCGGTTCGCCCTCGCCTCGAAGGAAGCGAAGGCCGCGCTCCTCCACATTATCACCCTGGTGGCGTGCGCCCTCGCCGCGCTCGTCCTCGTTCTGACCGGCTACGTGTTTCTGATCGTCTTCGCGATCGTGGGGCTGGCGCATCTTATCGGCATCTCGTGGATCTGGATCGCGCTCTTCGTGGCGCTGCTCCATTTTGCCGGCGCCATCGTCTGCCTCGTGATCGCGCGCGGACAAATCAAGCGGCCCGTCTTTCGCGACACCGCCGCGGTATTGAAAGAGGATAGTGAATGGCTGAAAAATCTGGATCAGACGAAAGCAAAGCGGAGCTGAGGCAGAAGATCGCCCAATCCCGCGAGCTGGTGACGCGGGACATCGGCGGGCTTCGCTACGAGCTCGATTTCCCGCTCAAGTTCAAGAAGGCGTTTCAACGAAACACCGTCGTCTGGGTCGGGGCGGCTCTCGCCGTCGGGCTGCTCGTCGCGCTCCTCCGGGCGCGGACGCACAAGGTTTATCTCAGTGCCGCCGGCAAGAAAGTGCGTTCGCCAAACAAGAGTTTGCTCGAATCGGGCGCGCTCCTCGGCGCGCTTAAACTGGGCATGACTTTTATCCAGCCGATGGTCGTTAGCTACTTCGCCAAACAAGGAGCGAAAAAGGGCAAACCCTCGCGGCCGCCTTGGGGTCGATAGCTGGATTTCAATTTACGCGGCGCAAGCGGTTGCCTACTTTCGGAGGCATTCCGCAGCCCCATGTCCGCCGAAACTTCTCCGTCGTCGCCCGCCGCCACCGCCCCGCACGTTGATCAATATCTCGCGATCGGCCAGGAGGGCGGCGCGTCCGACATTCATCTCGGGGTCAACGCTCCGCCTCTCTGGCGCTTATACGGAAATCTCCAGCCGATCTGGCCGGACGCGCCGAAGCTGACCGCGGAGGAGACCGTTGCGCTCGCGGAAGGCTTCCTCAGCGCCGCGCAACTCGCGCAACTGGAAGAGCGGGGCGACGTCGATTTCGCCTACGCCACTGCGTTCGGGCGCTTCCGCACCAGCGTCGTTAGGCAACGGCTCGGGATCGATCTTGTTTTCCGCATCATCAGCACCCACGTCCGCACGATGGATGAGCTCGGGCTGCCCGAGAGCCTCAAGTTGCTCACCCGTTTTCATAACGGCCTCATCCTCGTCACCGGCCCGGTGGGGAGCGGAAAATCGACCACCCTCGCGGCGCTCGTTGAGCAGATAAATCGGGAGCGGCGCGAGCACATCATTACTCTCGAGGACCCGGTCGAATACGTTTTCAGCCGAAGAACTGCCACATCACCCAGCGCGAAGTGCACACCCACACGAGGTCGTTCGGCGCGGCCTTGCGCGGCTCGCTCCGGGAAGATCCCGACGTCATCATGGTGGGCGAAATGCGCGACCTCGAGACCGTCTCGCTCGCCATCACCGCGTCCGAGACCGGTCATCTCGTCCTCGGCACGCTTCATACGAGCAGCGCCTCGCGCACCCTCGATCGTTTGCTCGATGTTTTCCCGGTCGATCAACAGGATCAGATCCGGGTCATGGTGAGCGAATCGCTCCGCGGCGTCATCAGCCAGCAACTCGTCCCGCGGATCGATGGCGAGGGCCGCCTTCTCGCGCTCGAGATCCTAACGAACACCCCGGCGGTCGCCAACGTCATCCGGGAAGCCAAAACCTTCATGCTCCCGGGCATCATCCAGACCGGACGCAAACAGGGCATGCGGTTAATGGATGATTCGCTCATGCAGCTTTTCGACGCCGGGCAGATCAGCGCCGAGGAAGCCTGCGCGCGCGCGGAGCAAAAACAAATGATGCGGCAGCATGTGGAGGAGCCGGGATAAGAGTTTCTTACCGCGGATTACGCGGATTTCGCGGATGAAAAAGATGCTTCATGAGAAATTGAGCCGCGCAATTATCGGTGCGGGGATGGAGGTGTTGAACGAACTCAAGCCGGGTCTGGATGAGAAACTTTACGAACGCGCCATGGCTATCGAGCTCAATCGCCGCGGTTATGCCGTCACCGCGCAACGATCGTTTCCCGTACATTACCGTGGCGAACTGATCGGCAACCTGGTCCCCGATCTCATCGTGAATGATCTGGTAATCGTCGACCCGAAGGTCACGTCAGCCTTTACCGATACGCACGTGGCGCAGATGATTGGTTATCTAAACATCACCGGTTTGGAATTGGCATTGCTCTTGAACTTCAAGAACGCCAGTCTGAGTTGGAAGCGCGTCGTTAGGCAACCCGGCCACGAAACCGGGGAGGCACCTGACCTCCATGCATAATCTTCTTCCCATCCGCGAAATCCGCGTAATCCGCGGTTAAAGAAATGTCGTATATCGATCAGTTCTTTGAAGTCCTCATCAACGAAGGCGCTTCCGATCTCCACATCGGCGAAGGCCAGCCGCCCAAGATCCGCAAGCACGGCGACGTCATGCCGATCCGGGAAACACCGGTCACGCGCGAGGAGGCGGTGGCGATGTTGAGCGAGATCAGCGGCGCGAGAAACTGGGAGATTTTCGAAGAGCGCGGCGACTTCGACTTCGCTTATGAGATGGATGAGAAGTCGCGCTTCCGCTGCAATTTCCTCAAGCAAACCAATGGCTACGGCGCCGTCTTCCGCTTGATCCCGACGCGCATCGCTTCGCTCGAAGAACTCGGGGTGCCGCCGATTGTGAAGCAATTTGGCGATCTGCGGGGCGGGCTCGTCCTCGTCACCGGCCCGACCGGTTCCGGCAAGTCGACCACCCTGGCCGCGCTCATCGATTACATCAACAACACTTACGCGCGGCACATCGTGACGATCGAAGAGCCGATCGAGTTTGTGCATTCAAACAAGCTCAGCATCATCACCCAGCGCGAGGTGCCGGAGCATTCCGCGACCTTTCCGGACGGATTGAAAGCCGTGCTGCGCGAAGATTGCGACATCGTTCTCGTCGGCGAAATGCGCGACCTCGAGACGATCTCGCTCGCGCTCACTGCCGCCGAGACCGGCCTGCTCGTCTTCGGCACTCTGCACACGAACAACGCCCGCAAGACGATCGACCGCATGATCGACGTCTTCCCGGCCGACAAACAACCGCAGGCGCGCACCATGCTCTCCAACTCGCTCCGCGGCGTCGTCGCGCAATTGCTCCTGAAGCGCGCCGATGGAAAAGGTCGGCTCGCGGTTAACGAAATCCTCGTCTCCAACAACGCGGTTGCTTCCATCATTCGGGAAGGCGCCACGCAAAAATTACAGGACGTGATCGTGAGCGGGAAAGGGCAGGGGATGCAATTCATGGACGACGCCATCTGGGCCTTGCTCCAGCAGGGCGTCGTCTCGCCGCACGAGGCCTTCATGAAGGCGATCGACAAAAACCTCTTCAAGAAATTCCTTCCGCCCGAGGAACAGGATCTGGGCAACTCGGCCGGCGCCGCGCCCGACGACGAGAAGCGCGCGCCGGGCGACTTCAGCAAAGCGAAAGCGCGCGCCGGTCGTTAGGGCGACTTCCGACCTCTCCGGGGAGGACGGGGTGTCACCCCGTCGCACTTGGGCGAGTCTCGCCCAAGGCCCTTTGCGTCAAGGGCAACCCGCGCTCCCTCCTTCACCTACCGCATGACCCTGCGCGGGTTCGGCGCAGACTGCACCGAACGACGGGCTAACAGCCCGTCCTCCCCGGAAGGCGCAAGCGCGCAGCGTTCGTTAGGGCAGGGTGTGACCGAGCAATCTTTTAATCGTCTTCCCGTCGCGATTGTCGATCGCGCCA
>JBBQHV010000184.1:0-4447 GCA_038324295.1 Chthoniobacterales bacterium | reverse complement strand
GAATGACGAGGGAACGTCGGCCGCAATCTTCGTCATTCGTCATTCGTCATTGTTTGGTCATTCGTCATTCGCCATTCGTCATTCCCCTCGTCATTCCATCGTGAGTCCATCACCATACTTCTTCCTCATCATCTTCATCGGGGTGGCGCTGGCCTTTCCGATCGCGCCGCTCGTCCTGGCCTGGCTCTGGAGAAAATTCTTCCAGCCGCCGAAGCCGGGCGCGGCCAAAAACGCCACCTACGAGTGCGGGATCGAGTCGTTAGGCGAGGCCCAGATCCAATTCCAATCGCAGTTCTACCTTTACGCGATCATCTTTCTCATCTTCGACGTTGAATCGATTTTCCTCATCCCGTTCGCGGTCGCCTTCACCGGGTTGCCGATCGGCGCGTTTGTCGCGATTTTGATTTTCCTCCTCCTCCTGCTCGAAGGACTCGTTTGGGCCTGGGGCAAAGGATGCTTAAATTGGGCGAAGTAGCCGGCCGGAAACCGGCCGGAATGACGAAACCCGAAGCTCGAAATCCGAAACAATGACGAATGACGAACTCGCAGCTGACGGCGTCGGCCAGCTTTCGTCATTCGGTTTTCGTCATTGTTTCGGGCTTCGGATTTCGTCATTTCCTGACTCCACCGACCATGAGCAATACCGTTGACGAAGGCCTCCGCAGCGAGCTGCAAAAGCAAGGCATCTGGGTCACCTCGATGCAGGAGCTTTATAATTGGGGCCGCAAGAATTCGATCTGGCCGCTCCAGTTTGGCCTCGCCTGTTGCGCGATCGAGATGATCGCGACCGCCGCCTCGCGCTACGATCTGGCGCGCTTCGGCGGCGAAGTCTTCCGCCCCTCCCCGCGCCAGGCCGACCTCATGATCGTAGCCGGCACCGTGACCAAGAAGATGGCGCCGCAAATCGTCCGGCTCTACAACCAGATGCCCGACCCGAAATACGTCATCTCGATGGGCGCCTGCGCCATTTCCGGCGGGCCGTTCAAACAAGGCTACAACGTTCTCAAAGGGATCGATCGCTACATTCCGGTCGATGTTTACATCCCCGGCTGCCCGCCGCGGCCGGAGGCGCTACTCCACGCCTGTATGGAGTTGCAGCGCAAAATCGACGGCCAAAAATTAGCCGGAGCGGGCCAGGCCGAGCACCTGCGTGCGGAGCAGCCGAGCGAATTCCAAGTGCCGAAATTTGGCGAACACGACCTCGAGCCGCCGGCGAATCCTGATCTTTTTCACCCGCCGCCGATCGAGCGCGTCTGACGATAGCGCCTAACGAGTAAAAGAGAGCGAGGCAGTCAGAGCAGCCCGTTCTCTTCCAGAAGGGCCGTGAAGCGGCGATCTTTGCGCAGAGGATCGTAAAATGGGTCGCTCTTCAGGAGTAACGCGAAAACGTTGCGCTCCGCTCCGGCCCGGGCGAGCGCCGCGAAGGTCATTTCCTGGTTGTCCAGCCGGTGGTAGATGCGCGCAAATTCGATCGCGGGAATGTATTCTCCCTGCGCCTCTCGTAGTTGCAGTCGTTCGAGCTTCTTCTGCGCGACCGCGCGCAACGCGGCGACGAAACCGTGTTTTCGCCAGGAGGAAGAAAGCAGCTCCGCCAGGTCCTCGTCGCCGCTCAGCCGCATCGCCTGTTGCCATTCATCGATCGCTCCGGCCTCGTCGCCTTCCTCTGCAAGGACATCGCCCAGAAGTTCGTGCAGCGGGGCGACATCGAAATCCAGGCGCAGCGTTTGTCGCAAGCGCTCGATCGCTTCCGGAAAACGCCGCGCGTGGTAGAGAGTGAAACCGAGATGCTGATGCAGGCGGAGGAGGAGCGGATCGAGTTCGAGGGCGCGGTGGGCTTCCGCGATCGCTTCCTCGAAGCGGCCGCGCGTGATGAGAAAAAAGGAGTAGAGATAGTGCACCTCTTCCCCGCGCGGATTCAGCTCGATCGCCTGGCAGATTTCCTCTTCCGCCGCCGGCCAGTCGTGGTGAAAGACCATGCGGTGCGCGCCGATGTCGCTGTGGACCTGGGCGAGCGATTCATCCAGCTCGAGCGCCTTCTCGGAGGCCTTGATCGCGCGCGCCCAGCCTTCTTCCGGCGGCAACATTCCCCAGGCCGCGCCGTAACCGAAGAAAGCGTTGAGACCGCAGTAACCGAGCGCGTAACAAGGATCGGCATCGATCGCGCGCTGGAAATAATCGCGGCACTTGCGAAATTCTTCCGGTGTCGTCTTCCACCAGTAGTAACGCCCTTTCAGGTAGGAGCGATAGGCCTCCGCATTCGCGGTGTCGAGTTTCGTCAGGCGCTCTTTCTCTTCGCCGCTGAGCTGGAGGGCGAGTGCGCTCACGACCCGCTCCGCGATCGCGTTTTGGACGGCGAAGATGTTCCTGAATCTTTCATCGAACGTGTCCGCCCAAAGCGATTCGCCGTCGGCCACTTTAAGCAGCCGGACGTTGACGCGAAGCTGGGTCCCGCGCTTTTGGATGCTCCCCTCGAGGACGGATTCCACACCGAGCTCGCGCCCTGCGAGGAGCGGTTCCTGCTCGAGCCTGGCGTAGCGGCGGACCGCTCCGAGCGGTCGGACGACAATCTCCCGGAGCCGGCTCAGGCGCGCGATGAGCGTATCGGCCATCCCCATTTCCAGGGAGGGATCGCTGCTCTCTGCCACGAGTGGTTTGAAGGGAAGAACCGCGATCGTGCGACGAGGCGAGGGCACCGGCAGGCTGGCTCGGCCGGTCGTGGTTCCGACAGGTGCGTTCCATCGATAGCCATGCCCCGGCACCGTCACGATGAAACGGTGTGACTGCGGGGAATCACCGAGCAGTCGTCGCAATGTCGAGATGTTTTGCGTGAGGTTATTTTCCTCGACGATCGAATCCGGCCAGACCGCGGCCATGAGCCGATCCTTCTCGATCACTTTTCCTGGGTTTTCGACCAAATAGCGCAGGGTGTCGAAAACCCGGGGAGTCAGCGGCACCCACGTGCCGTCGAGCCGCGATAACTGCCGGCCATCGGGATCGAGCCGGAAGTCACCGAACTCATAAAGACGGCCCGACGGGGTTTGATCGTTTGGCGGAAATTTCATGAAAATTTCAGGGCGGGCTAAGGACTTTCACTGGTCCGGCGGGAGAAGGTCGATCCCACGCAGAGCCGGGATGTTTCCCCCGGCCACAGTAACGAACCAAAACCACAAAAAAGAAGGAGAAAAGAAAATGAAAAAGACCATTCTGAAATCGATCGTTTCCCTCAGCGCGCTTGTCGTGCTGAGCTTCGCGCCGGCGGCATTCGCCCGCCCCGGAAATGGGCCCCTCACCGGCGTCTGGGATTCGCAGGTCACGCTGACGGATTGTAACGGGCACACACTCGTGAGCTTTGCAGCGCATGAGATGTTTCATGCGGGCGGGACGCTCACGAGCACCGATAACACCACCCCCGGGCTGCAAGGTCCCGGTTTCGGCACGTGGAAGCGGCTGAATGGGCAGACCTATTCCGCTCCTTTCCAGTTCTTCAACTTCAACGCGGATGGGACCTTTGCCGGAACTCAGAAAATTCAGCGGACGATCACGATCTCGACCGATGGGAAGAGTTACACATCCGACGTCGCCTTCGGAAGCTACGATCCGGACGGGAACCTTCTCTTCAGCGGCTGCGGCACGGAAGCCGCGACCCGTCTGCCGTAGAAAAGGAGCTTGCTCGGAGCCGGCGATTCCGTCGCCGGCTCCGATCGCAAGGACCAGAGTGGCTGCCGAAAATACCAGCTTCGCTTTGTCATTCTGAGCAGAGCCGGGGGCGCTCGCGTTGTGCAAAAGGAATCGTTCGCCGGTTCGCTTTGCCGTTGTTAATCTCTCTCTCAACCGCACGATGAGACCGTTGGAAGAAATCAAGGCGCAGGTCGAGCAAGCCATCCCCGGCGCTCATCTGGAGATCGTCCCCAACCCGGGCCCGGCCAGCCAGCCGTCGCTTCTGCTCGATCACGAACACGCGGCGGCGGTCGCCCGTTTCCTGCGCGACGAGCCCGCATTGCGCTTCGACTTTTGTTCCAACGTCACCGGCGTCGACTGGCTCGACCGGACGGTGAAGAAGAAAGTGAAAGTGAAGAAGCTCGTCGAGGGCGAGGAGAAAGAAGTCGAGGAAACGGAGGAGGAACTCTTTTCCGGCTATCTCGAGGCGGTTTATCACCTTTACTCCATCGCGCTCAAGGACGGGCCGCTCGTCGTCAGGCTGCGCACGGCGGATCGCTCCTCAGGCGTTCACCTGCCGTCGCTCACTCCAATCTGGCGGAGCGCGGAATTTCAGGAGCGCGAAATCTTCGATCTCTACGGCATCCATTTCGACGGCCATCCCGACCTCCGCCGCATTCTGATGTGGGACGAATTCACCGATTTCCCGATGCGAAAAGATTATGTCGAGCCCGACGACTACGAATACGAGCCGACCCCGCACGACGAAGTGCTGGCGAAGGCAAAGCAG
>JBBQHV010000183.1:0-4458 GCA_038324295.1 Chthoniobacterales bacterium | reverse complement strand
TGAACGTGAGCGAGTCGCTCATTTCCGCCTATGCGCCCGGGCGGGTCGAGCTGCTCGGCAATCACACCGATTACAACGAAGGCGTTGTCCTCGGGGCGGCGATCGATCGCGGTCTCGCCGTTTCCGGGACGCGTCGCGAGGAGGCTGTGATCGCGCTGTGTTCCCACACGATGGGGTCCGTTGAAGCGGATGCGCGTAACCTCCATCCGCTGGAGACGAATCGTTGGGCGAATTACATTCTGGGCGTCGCGAGTGAACTGGCCGCGCTCGGTCTCGCGGTGGAAGGATTCACGGCGCAAATTTCGGGAGATCTTCCGGCGCGTTCCGGCTTGTCGAGCTCCGCCGCGCTCGAGCTCGCGACCGCGCTTTTTCTCCTCAAGCTCGCGGACAAAAAACTCCCGCCACTCGAAATCGCGAAAGCCTGCCAGCGCGCCGAACATCGTTTCGCGGGCGTGAAATCGGGTCTCCTCGATCAGGTCACCTCACTTTTCGGCAAAGCCGATCATGCCGTGTTCTTCGACGCGCGGACCGAGCAGGTTCGGACCGTTCCGTTCCCGGAAGGACTCGCGCTTGTGATCGCCGATTCGGGCAAGAAGCGCGAGCTGACAAGCGGCGCCTACAACGAGCGCCGCGCCGAAACTCATGCCGCTGCCCAGACGCTCGGTCTGCGTGCGTTGCGCGACATCAACTCGGAGCAGTTGCAAATGCAGACCGGCATTCCCGAACTTCTGCGGCGTCGCGCCACCCACGTCGTGGGCGAGAACGCGCGAGTCTGGCGCGCTCTCGATCGGCTCGAAGCCGGCGATGGCGTCGGGTTCGGCGCGTTGCTTAACGAATCGCACGATAGCTCGCGACGGAATTTCGAGAACAGCACGCCCGAGTTGGATCGGCTGGTCGCGATCGCACAACAGCTTCCCGGCGTCCTCGGCGCGCGGCTGACCGGCGCGGGTTTCGGCGGGGCGACGATCACCTTATGCGAAGCGGCAGCGGCCGATTCGGTTGCGGCCGATTTGGCCCAGCGTTATGCCGGCGAGACCGGCATCACGCCGAGCGTCTTCGTTTCAAAAATCGCCGACGGCGCGCGCTGAACCGGCTCCGCCCAGGAGCCATTCGTTCGGGGCGGCTCAGCAGCGTTACTTCTTGCTCTTTTTCTTTTTCGGCAGCCCGTTGCGCTTCGTCCCGGCGAAGTCTTTGAGTTGTTTTTTGCTCATCGAGTTCGCCATGCTTTTCGATGCTCCCTTGAGCGAGGATTTTTTCCTTTCCCCGCGTTTCGCGGCGAGCGCGGCGCCCGCCGCCATCTGCTGTTTCTTCGATTTTGCTGGCATATTAATGGTTCGCAGGTATGCCTGAGGGCGGATTTCTGTAAATTGCGTCTATAATTACTAGAAAAGTTTTCATTGCCCTTTTCGGCTCAATATTTCACAATCCGGGTTCCATGTTCGCCAGCCTTAAAGCTTTCATCTCGCTCGTCCTCCTTTTCGCCCTGAGCCCTCTCGCTCTCGCCGCCTCCGACTGGAACGTCGTCAAACTCGGTGGCCGCGAATACCTCACCGCGGATAACGTCGCGAAGTTTTACGGGCTCCCGACCGGCGTCGCACCGATCGAGAAACATCTGCGGCTCGATAACGGAAAAAACTCCCTCGAGTTTCAGCTCGACAGCCGCGAGGTCATGATCAACGGCGTGCGCAACTGGCTCTGCTTCCCGGTCACGGAGAAGGATGGCAACTATCTCGTCTCGCGGGTCGATCTCGCTAAAACTCTCGAGCCGCAGCTTCGCCCGCAGATGATTCCGAATCTCGGCAAATTCAAAACCGTCGTGCTCGATCCGGGGCACGGCGGCTACGACAAAGGCGCCATTAGTCCCTACGGCTGCGAAAAGGATTTCGCCCTCGACGTCGCGCGCGATCTCAAGCCGCTTCTCGAAGCGAAAGGTTTGAACGTGAAGATGACGCGCGATCGCGACGTCTTCGTGCCGCTGGAATTGCGCGCCCGCATCGCCAACGCCACGAAGGATTCGATTTTTGTCAGCATCCATTTCAACGCCACCGACGCGAATCCGTCGGCCCAGGGTTTCGAGATCTTCTCACTCACACCGCGCGGCGCGCCGTCCACCGCGGACGACGCGCTCGCGCTACGGTTTATGAACATGCAGGCCGGCAGCCCGGTCGATGCTCCGAGTCTGGCGCTCTCCATGAGCGTCTTTCATTCGGTCGTCGGCCATTTCTCCGAGTTCGATCGCGGGATCAAGCGCGCCCGCTTCGCGGTTCTTCGCCTCACGAAAATCCCGGCGATTCTGGTCGAGGGCGGATTCCTGACCGAGCGCGGCGAGAGCCGGCTGATCGCCCAGAGCACCTGGCGCGCGAAGCTCGCGCAATCGATCGCCACCGGCATCGTCAACTACAAGGGCCTGGTCGATAACAAGACGCGGCCCATGATGGTGGCCGATTACCGGCGCGAATTCGAAGGCCAGCTCGTCCTCCGCGACGCGACCGCCCCGGCCAAGCCCGAATCCTCGCCCGCGCCTGCCGTCATTCCGACGAGCAACTAACAGGCGCGCGTTGTAGCCGGGGGCGGTGACCTCGGCCGGTCTAACGCGCGGCCAGGTCTTTCGTCGGCCGGGGTCAACGCCCCCGGCTACAACTCCTCTGATACGAGGACGCAACGAAATCCATAAATCACCTCCCGCTCCCCCCGATCGACCACGTTGCGATACGAAGTGAGCAGCTCGCCACGCCGGCTATTCCCCCACGACCCACCCCGCAGCACGCCCCAGCGGCTCCCCGGCTTGTAGAGATCGAAGCACCATTCCCAAACATTCCCGCCGAGGTCGAAGATGCCTGACGAATTCGCGAGGAAGCTGCCCGCCGGCGCGGTCGTGACGAAGCCGTCGCTCGCCCCCTCGATCGCACCGTAATTGCCGGCGCCTTTGGGCGGCGGCCATTGTGCGCCCCAGGGAAATTGATCCCGCACCCGGCCATCCCGCTCTTCCGGCGTCCTCCCGCTCTCGTTAGGCAAACCCGCCGCCGCGCTCCATTCCTCGTCCGTGGGCAGGCGGTAGCTTTCGTTTTCATCGAGCAAATTTTCGCGCCGCTCCTTCTCCGTCAGCCATTGGCAAAAATTGGTCGCGTCCTGCCAGTTCACTTTCACCACCGGATCGTTCTCGCTCTGCTTGAAGTCGAGCGTCGCGGGCTGCCGCCCGGTCGCGGCGCAGAAGGCCGCCCAGTCGCGCACCCGCGTTTCCCACGCGCTCATGTGCCAGTTCGCGATCGGGACGAAGCGCATCCCAAGCGAATTCTGCCAGACCTGGCCTTCGACCGGGCTGAGCATTTTATCGAGCCGCGCCGCCAGAAAAATCTGCTCGTTAGGCTGAACCGTTCCATGCACCTCGGCCGGTTTGAAGCCTTCCAGCTGCAATTGGTAACTGGCTTCGCCCGGCCGAACGTCGTCGAGGAGGAGCGGGGTGCGCCCGAGCTCTTTCCCGGCTAACGACACCGTCGCTCCGGCCGGCGCGCTGATGATTTTCACGGTTCCATTGGCGAAGCGGAAAGTGCGCAGGGTCACTTCGCCATGCTTGATCGTGAGCGGCGCTTTCAGTTCCCAATCGCGCTCTTTCGCGATCACGTCATAGGTCCCGGTCGGCAACTCGCGCAGCAGGGTCGGCGTTTTCCCTCGCCTAACGACGCGCCCGGCCCGCCGCAGTTCAAACGCCGCTCCCGCAGGCGCGGAGTTGAGCTGCGCCGAGCCAGTGCTGCGGATCAGTTTGAAGACCACGGGCTGCCCTCCGTCGACCGCCAGCTCCGTCGCGATCGGGTCGTACTCCGGCAGCATGATCCGCAACGGGTATTTCGTGCGATCGAGACCACGGAAGGTCGCCGGGCTGCGTTCCATCCGGTCGCCCAGAATGACCATTGCGCCCGCCGGATCGGTCCTGATCGTGGTCGTTACCGGCCCGATCGGCCCCGGATGCCGCGTCACAAAATAGTAAAGCGCGAGCGCGGCGACGGCGACGAGTGCGGCCGCGAGCGCGAGCGGAATCGCAAATCGAAAGCGGCGGATGCGCGCCTTCCCGGCTTCGATCCGGGCGAGATCCTGCCGCAGCGCGTCGGCGCTTTCGTAACGCTTGGCGGGCTGGTGCGCGCAGGCCTTGAGGAGCACTTCATTCAGTTGCAGCAACCGCTCCTTGTCCTCGCGCTCGTCGAGATTGCTGCTCAGCTCCGGGAAATCGAGCCGGTCTTTTCCCATGCTGATTTCGTAAAGCACTTTTCCGAGACTGAAGAGATCGGCCTGCGGCGTGCCCGGGCCTTCCGGCGGGACGTAGCCTTCCGTCCCGACAAACGACCGTTGCCCGCTCGTCGCGACGAGCCCGATATCGGCCAGCTTCGGCCGGCCTTGCACGAAGATGATGTTCGACGGCTTGATGTCGCGATGCGCCAGTCCCTCGCGGTGCAAAGCCTCGAG
>JBBQHV010000182.1:0-4461 GCA_038324295.1 Chthoniobacterales bacterium | reverse complement strand
GCCACCGCGGCCAGCGTCGTCCCTTCCTGGCTCCGCGCCGCACCGATTTCCGGCGCCGACGCCGTTACGATTTCCATCCTTCACACGACCGATCTCCACGGGCACATCCTCCCAACGAGCGACTACCACGGGCATTCCGACCTCGGCGGGTTGGCCCGTTGCGCCACGCAAATCCGCCGCTGGCGCGAGGAAAATCCCCACAACCTCCTGATCGACATCGGTGACGTCTACCAAGGCACCGAGTTCGCTCTGTCCGATCGCGGCCAGCTGATGATCGAGCTTTTCAACCTCCTCCGTTACGACGCCTGGCTCATCGGCAACCACGAATTCGATTGGGGCATCGATCCCTTCCTGCGCGCGCTCGAGCGCTCGACCATGCCGGTCCTCGCCGCGAATACTTTGCTCGAGGGAAAACCAGCCGGGCGGTTCGACGATCGGCATCACCCCTTCGCTAGAGTTCAGCCGTTTCTTCTGAAGGAGATCGCCGGGATCAGGCTTGCCATCATTGGCCTAACGACCCCCGGAATGCCCTTTTGGTTTCTCCCGAAGTTCACCGCCGGGATGGAATTCCAAAATCCGGTTGAGCCGGTCCGGCGCGCCCTCCGTCAGGTGAAGTCGTTAGGCGTGGATGCCATTCTCCTCGCCGGTCACATGGGCTTGAAAGAACGAACCGGTGGCGATGATTTCGCCAATCAGGTTATGGCCCTCACTTCGGAGTTTCCCGAAGCCGTTGTCTTCATCGCCGGCCATACGCACCAGCACATTCCGAGTCGCCTGACGAATAACGCGCTCCTCACCCAGGCCGATCATTTCGGGATTCACGTCGGCCGGGTCGATCTTGTCTTCGACCGCGCCACCAGGAAGCTGCTTCATCAGGAAGCCCGCTGCGAGTTGATGGACAACCGCTTTCCGCCCGATCCCGTTATCCTGAGCCGCGCTCAGCCGCAGCTCGCTCGCGCCGCCGAGGTGCTGGCGGAGCCGGTCGGCGAACTGGCCGAGACGCTCAGCATCAAGGCTCCCGCGGGCACGCCCAGCGAAGTCGAACTGCTCATCGCCGCCGCCATCACCGAAGCCCTTGCGCAAAACGGCCTAACGATTGACGGCGTCTTTCACGGACTCTTCCAAGACAGGCACGTTTTCAAAAAGGGCCCCAAGACCATCGCCGACATCTGGGAGATTCTGCCCTTCGAGAACTTCCTCGTTACGGCCGAGTTGACTTCAATGGAGCTTAAAATTGTGCTGGAGGAAGTGTTCCAGAGCCGCGACCTGCGCAGCCTGGCTGGATTTCAGATTTCCGTCGAAGGGCAGGGGAGCGCGCGCCGCCTAACGAGTATGCGATTGGCCGACGGACGGCCGCTCGATCCGGCAAAGCGTTATCGGATCGCCTTCAACACCTTTGACGCGAGTAGCGGTGGGCACCGCTTCATGAAGCTGCGCGAGCTGCTCAGTCGCCCCGAGGCCAACCGCAGCTTTCATTCTGTTCAAACCCGCGATGCCCTCATCGGCTATTTCCGGCGTCACAAAGTGGTGCATCCGATTCCCAAAACCCAACCTCTGCGCGCCACCTGACGCCCCGCCGGCGCGGGTTCCGCGGAGCGCACGCGCCCTCGCGTGCTCTTTGCGGCGCCTCGCCGCAAAGCGTGCGGACAAGAAGTCATGCGATTCTAAAGAAGGCGGGCGCGCAGATTCCTTTCCCACAGTTTCGAAAAAGTTCGCGAAGGCGAGGCGCCTTCGCCAGCACGCGAGGGCGCGTGCGCTCCCCAGATCTTCGCACCGCCCCGACGATTGATTCGCTCGTTCAAGTTGCGGAAGGGACCGCCCGATTGTTATCTCACCGGATGAAGCTGCTCTTTCTCTCCTTCTTTCTCAGCGCGGCGGCGCTCGCGCTCGCCATCGAACCCGCTCCCAAGACGCCGAAAAAGCCGGTCGTTAACGAATACCACGGCGTCAAGGTCGAGGACGACTACCAGTGGTTGGAGAAGGACGCCGATCCCGCGGTCAAAGCCTGGTCGGCGGAACAAAACACCCGGACGCGCGCCTACCTCGACAAGCTCCCCGACCGCGCCGCGATCGCCGACCGCCTAACGAAGCTCTACAGCAAAGCGTCGCCGACCTATTCCTCGATGATGGCGCGGCCCGGCCGGCTTTTCGCGATGAAATTTCAGCCGCCGAAGCAGCAACCGATGCTCGTCACCCTTGCCTCGGCCGACGATCCGAACTCGGAAAAAGTCATTCTCGATCCGAACCAGCTCGACGCCAAAGGGACGACCGCAATCGATTGGTTCGTGTCCTCGATTGACGGCAAAAAAGTTGCGGTTTCGATTTCGAAAGGCGGGAGCGAAGACGGCGATTTGCACTTCTACGATGTCGAAACGGCCAAGGCGTTGCCCGACACGATCGCCCACGTGCAGTTCCCCACCGCTGGCGGGAGCGCGGCCTGGAATGAGGACGGCTCCGGCGTTTTCTACACACGTTTCCCACGCAAAGGCGAGCGTCCAGACGCTGATCTGGATTTCTATCAACAGATCTATTTCCACAAACTCGGCAGCGCGGACGACCAGGACAGCTACTCGTTAGGCAAAGAGTTTCCCCGCATCGCCGAGATCGCGCTCCAGAGTTCGCACGATGGCCGCTACGTCGTCGCGGTCGTCGCGAATGGCGATGGCGGCGATTTTGCGCACTACCTCCACACCCCGAAAGGCAAGTGGCAGCAGCTTACAAAATTTGCCGATGGGGTGAAACAGGCGCAGATCGGCCGGGACAATGCGCTCTATCTCATCTCGCGGGATGATGCGCCGCGCGGAAAAGTTCTGCGCCTCCCGCTCGATCATCCGGCGCTTTCCAGCGCGGCGGTTGTCGTGCCCGCGAGCGAGGCGGTCGTGCAGCAGATCGAGCCGGCGGCGCAGACGCTCTATGTCGGCGACTTGTTAGGCGGGCCTTCGCAGATTCGGCGTTTCGATCTCGACGGGAAGAATGAGAAGAAAATCGAGGTCCCGGCGGTCTCGGCCGTGCGGGAAATGGTTGCGCTGGAGGACGGTTCGCTCCTCTTCAAGGATGTCAGCTACGTCGAACCGGAAGCCTGGTACCGGACCGACGCGAAAGGGAGCGAGCCGGTGAAGACGGCCTTGCGCAGCACTTCGCCGGTCTCCTTCGACGACATCGGAGTCGTCAGGGAATTCGCTCCTTCGAAGGACGGAACCAAGATTCCGCTCAACATCATGCGCCGCAAAGGCACGAAGCTCGACGGCAATAATCCGACCCTCCTCTACGCCTACGGCGGCTACGGAATCAGCATGACGCCATCATTCGATTTCACCCGCCGGCTCTGGTTCGATCGCGGCGGAGTTTACGTCGTCGCGAACATCCGCGGCGGCGGGGAATACGGCGAGGAATGGCACAAAGCCGGCAACCTGACGAAGAAGCAAAACGTCTTCGACGACTTCATCGCCTCCGAGCAATACCTGATCAAGCAGGGCTACACGCGCCCGGAAAAACTCGCGATCGAAGGCGGAAGCAATGGCGGCCTGCTCATGGGCGCGGTCCTCACCCAGCATCCGGAGCTGGCGCATGCCGTCGTGTCCTTCGTCGGCATCTACGATTCTCTCCGCACCGAGCTGGAGCCGAACGGTGCCTTCAACGTCACGGAATTCGGCAGCGTAAAAGACCCGGAGCAATTCAAAGCGCTCTACGCCTATTCGCCCTATCACAACGTGCACAACGGCGCCAAATACCCGTCGATTCTTTTCCTCACCGGCGCGAACGACGGCCGGGTCGCGCCTTACAACTCGCGCAAAATGACCGCGCGCCTGCAGGCGGCCAACGCTTCCGAGAATCCGATCTTCCTGCGCACGAGCGCCAGCTCGGGTCACGGCATCGGCACCGCCTTGAGCGAGCGGATCAAGCAGCAGGCGGACGTTTTCGCCTTTCTCTTCGATCAGCTCGGGATGTCGCAGCAAACCACCAAGACCGCAGCTCGTTAGGTAAGATGCCAGTTGTAGCGGCGCTCTGTGACCGTCGAAATCGCCTTTGCCCCCAGCGCGCAGCGACGCTCACAGAGCGCCGCTACAGCTGCGCACCTCCGAGGTCGCTTGGCCTAACGACCTCAAGATGATCTCCGGGCGCTTCTTCCAGACCGACCCCCTCGACTGCGCGGCACGTCTGGTCGGCACCGAACTCGTCTGGGAAAAATGCGCCGGCCTCGTCGTCGAGACGGAAGCTTATTTGGTCGAGGGCGACGAAGCCTGCCACACCTTCAAACGGCCGAGCGCGCGTGCTTTCGTCGAGCGAAACAAACCGGGCGCCTGTTACATCTACTTCAATTACGGCGTCCATTGGATGCTCAATGTTCTCGTCAAAGGCGGCCCGCGCGACGGGCTCATTCTCATCCGCGCGCTCGAGCCGACGCGCGGTCTCGCCCTGATGCGGAAACGTCGCGGCGTGGAAGATGTGAGGCGGCTCTGT
>JBBQHV010000181.1:0-4461 GCA_038324295.1 Chthoniobacterales bacterium | reverse complement strand
CTGGAGCGCGGTGACGTCTTCCAACCGCATCGTGACCGTGCCGGTGACGGCTTCGCTCACGACCATGTTGATCTTGGCCTGACGGGCGAGGAGACGCAGCACCTGGCCGACGTCGTCGCCTTGAAATTCACGAACCCCGACTCCGCCGTTATCGGTTACGGAATTGGTGGTGGTGGTCGCGCCGGTCGCGGTGGCGTTAGGCGCGCCGGGCGCCGCGTTGGCGGGCGCTGGCGGCGCGATCGTCGCGGCCGGGGCGGGCGCCGCCTGCACGAGGGTCATGGGAGCGATCTCCGAACTACGCTGGGCTTCGGTCGCGGCGGCATTTTTGGCCGCGCTGATGGCTTTGCCAGGAATGGAGTGCGCCGTGCCGGCCTCTTGTGCGAGAGAAGCGATCACCGCGGCCGAAGAGACCGCGAGCGCGCAGATGAGTGCTTTTGTGGAAGTTGACATAGTGATTGAAACCAAGGCTGTTCGACTGCGCTCCCCCTAAAAGCAGGAACCAGACCAGCCCTCGATTCTTTCCCAAAAGCGCCCCTCCGGCGGCCTAACGTCGGGGGATACGTTAGGCGGAAATGCTTGTTGTAGTGTCCGCTGTCTCAGCGGAATTCCTGCAGACTAGCCATGCGCCGTCCGTTCCTGCGCTGAGACAGCGCACGCTACAGCCTGGTTAGGCGTAGTCATGGAGCGTGCGCGTCCCAGAGACTTCGCCGGTTGGTCCGCCTCCTCGTTAGGCCGCGTCGGCAAAGCCGAGCGCCGGCTTGCTGAAATCGGCCACCGGCATTTGCCTAACGAGACGGACGATCCCGTCCTGCCATTTCCGGCTGATCTCCTGGAGGTAGGGATCGTTCTCCTCCAGGCGGGTCCGCATCTTGACCTGGAGCGAGTCGTTCTTGTAGGCAAAAATGTCGATCGGCGGCCCGACCCCAACGTTGCTCTTCATCGTCGCGTCGAGCGAGATGATGCCGAACTTCATCGCGTCATTCAGCGTGCTCTCGTAACTGAAACCGCGATCGAGAATCGGCTTGCCGTATTTGGTTTCGCCGATCTGCAGGAACGGACTGTCCGGACTCGCGTGGATGCTATTGCCCTGGGGATAGATCAGGTGAACTTCCGGGGCGAGCCCGGCGATTTGCCCGCCGACGATGAGGTGGATGTTAAAGCTGAAACCATCGGCCTCGAGCGCTTCGCGGTCGCGTTGCTCCACCTCCCGCACCTTCGAGCCGACGTAACGCACCGTCTCGTACATGGTCGCTCGATTCATGAGATGTTTTCTCGCCGGATGACTCTCGTTGAGATGCAGATCGTCATCGATCAACCCCAGCGTCGCCTGAGTGAGGGAGAGGTTGCCCGAGCTCATGATGCAGATGACGCGCTCGCCCGGCTTCTCGAAGATCCGCATTTTGCTTCGGACGGCGACGTTATCCATCCCGGCGCTGGTGCGGGAATCGGAGAGAAAAACGGCGCCCTTGCGGCAGAGCATCCCGAGGCAATACGTCATGGTTGGCCCGGCTTGCTGCTCCCCACGACGCGGCCTTTCACCTGCCGCAATTGGGTGTGATGAGTGAGCGGATGGACCCGCCCGTCGCTCCCGCGAAAGAAGGCGCTCAAAACCCAGCTCACGATGCTGATCAGGATCGCGCCCCAGAAGGCGCTCCCGAAATGATCGACGTGAAATCCATGCACGAGATCGTTCACGAGGTAGAGCATGAGGGCGTTTACCACGAAGATGAAAAGGCCGAGGGTGAGAATGATGAGCGGCGCCATGAGGAGAAGAAGAATCGGCCGGAGAAAAGCATTCAGGATGCCGAGGAGGAGAGCGGCGCCGACGAGCGCGCCGATACTGTCGTAGCGAATCCCGGTGATGACAGAGGCGGCGACCATGACCGCGACGGTCGTGATGCCCCAGCGGAAAAGAAAGTGCCTCATCGTTAGGTATGCAATTGCCGGAGAAGCCGCTTTCGTACCGTTTCCACTTGCGAAGCCTCGCTCTGCGGGTAAAGGCTTGGCCCACGAAAAGGAAAAGTAAATGGCGAAAAGTTCAAATAAATCGATCGACGCAGCCGCGAGTGCAGCCTCTCCCGCCGCGTCGATGAGTGAAACGGAAGGCTCCAACGGCCCGGCTCCTTCGGAAAAAACCCGTTCCGTGAAAGCATCCGCCGCGAGCGGGAAAACCGGACGCAAACGCTCCAGCGCGGCGCAGCGCAAGACGACCCCGGGCGACAAACCTCGCAAAACTCCCGCGAAGAAAAAACCCGCGCCCGCCCAGAGCGCGGTCTCGGACGACGACATCCGCCTGCGCGCCTACTTCCTCGCGGAAGAGCGCGCCCGCAAATGCGTGGCAGGCGATTCCGCGCACGACTGGATGGAAGCTCGTCGCCAGTTGCTCGCCGAAGCGGCCGGCCGCGCCTACCGACGGCGCTCCGCGGCTCTGTCGCGGCGGTCTGTGCCCGTCGAGCACTTTGATTTCAGCTACGCCACAACCCCCCGGTCATAGACCCCCGCTACAGGGAGCCGCCTCCGGCAGGCACGCTTTCACCTTTTCCAAGAGGCGATTGATCGTGAATGGCTTGGGCAGGAACCCGCAGACGCGCGCTTCCTTGAGCAGCTCCTGCGCGCGCTGATCGGCGCCCTGACCCGAGACGAGCAACAAGGGCGGCACACGGCGCGCCGGCGTCGTATTTTCGTAGACCGTCGAGATGAGCTGGAAGAGGAGCGTCCCGTCGATCAGTGGCATCGAAAAATCAAAAATCATCAGGTCGTAGGTCTTCTTCAGGGCGAGCTCGAAGGCGTATTCGGGCTTCGGCGAAGTATCGACTTCGCACTGCAAAAACCCCTGCAAAGTCTCGCGCATGATGCGGAGAATCGCCGTGTCGTCATCCACCACCAGCACCCTTCTCATCCCGTTCTCAGCCATCTTGGAGGCTTGCGTAAAATGAACACGCGATTCAAGCTTTAGTTCGCTTCTTGCCCAGGAAATGAACGCTCCGGAAAACGACCTCGCCACCGCCCTGCGAGAGCGGCGTGCCCTCGTTGCGGACGAAGCCAGCCGGCGCGATCCGGAGCAACACATCGCGAAGCTGCAATCCATTTCGGAGAAGATCGTAACCCTCCAGGAGCAGCTCGCCCAGCCGGTCGATCCGCAGCTTGCGCACTTCCTCGCCCGTTGCAGCTACGACAAAGCCCTCGAGTTTCTCGAAGAGCCACACCTGTAGCGGCGGTCTGTGACCGTCGCCTCGCAAAGCAAGCCAAAAGCCTTCATCCCGGCGAAGCGAAGGGCAGCAGGAACTCCCTGTCAGACGCCTGCCAAACTTTGCAGCATGCCGCGACGGTCACAGACCGCCGCTACAGCAGCTCGGGACTCGCCTAACGAGAGTAAAGCTCGACGATCAACTGCTCGTTGACCATCGGCTGCATCTCTTCGCGCGACGGAATGTGCGCCACCTTGCCGGTGAGCGCGTCGCGATCCACCGTCAGCCAATCGGGCACCGGCGCGATCTGGGTCAGCTCCATGTTGCGCAAAGCGAGTTGTCTCGATTTTGGCTTGTCCTTCACCGTGATCTCGTCGCCCGCCTTCACATTGAAAGAGGAGATGTTGACGTTGCGGCCATTCACCTGGACGTGGCCGTGCGAGACGAGCTGGCGCGCGCCGCTCCGCGTATTCGCGAGACCGAGGCGGAAGACGACGTTGTCGAGCCGGGTCTCGAGCAGTTGCAGGAGGGTCTCGCCGGTGACGCCGCGCTTCTGCAATGCGGTTTCGAAGATCCGGCGAAATTGCTTTTCCATGAGCCCGTACTGGAAACGAAGCTTTTGCTTTTCGCCGAGCGCGATCGCGTAGTCGGATTGCTTGCGCCGCGAGCCCTTCGGACCGTGCATGCCGGGCGGATAATTTTTGCGCTCGAGCGATTTGGAAGGTCCGAAAAGCGGCACGCCGTAGCGGCGGGCGATTTTAGTTTTGGGTCCGGTGTATCTGGCCATGTGGAGCGTGAATCGTTAAAGCGTTAAATCGTTGAAGTGGATCAGACGCGGCGCTGTTTGGGCGGGCGGCAACCGTTATGCGGCACGGGCGTGACGTCGCGGATGACGGTGAGATCGAGGCCGATCGCCTGGAGCGCGCGGACGGCGGATTCGCGACCGGCGCCCGGTCCCCTAACGAGAACTTCGACTTCCTTGAGGCCGTGGCCCATCGCCTGGCGCGAGGCGTCCTGCGCCACCATTTGCGCGGCGTAGGCGGTGCTTTTGCGTGAGCCTTTGAAGCCGACCTTGCCGGCGCTCGACCAGCCGATCACGTTTCCTTGCAGGTCGGTGATCGTGACGATTGTATTGTTAAAAGTGGAAAGAACATGCGCGAAACCGGAGTAAACATTCTTGCTCCCCTTCGCTTTGACGATTTTCGGCTTCTCGACGTCGTTCGGGTCGAGCGAGAGATTTTCCTTGGGCGCTTCGGCCGCGGGCGCTTCCGTT
>JBBQHV010000180.1:0-4472 GCA_038324295.1 Chthoniobacterales bacterium | reverse complement strand
AAATTGACCGGCGGATGCCCCTTGTCGTTAGGCGAGCCGGCCCCCGCGGAAAAATCCTGCTCCGGATCGCGGCCGCCGGGATTGAGCACGGTCAGGCGGAAACGATCCGCGGCGCCGTTATGGGTTGGGGCTGCCGTCACTGAAATCGATCGAGGGCGGCGGCTCTGCCTGCAAAAGCGGTTCGCTTCCCGTCTCGTCCATCGGCCGGACGGGCTCGGCCCGGCGCACCTCGATTTCTCCATTCGGCGCCGCCGGCACGACCGGGAGGGCGCGCTTGACCGGCTTGCCGGGATCGAAACCGGTCGTCGGCGTGGCATCCTGCTGCGCCACCGTCTTCGGCTGATAGGTCGAACCGACCGCGTTGTAAGGGTCATTCGGCGCGAGCAGGGTGGGCGCCTTCATTTCCACCGGCGCGACCTCCCTGGTATCGACCGCGAGGGCGGCGCGCGGCCATTTGCTCTCGTCGAATTGCTTCACTAACTGCGTCCGGACCGAGTCGGTGTGGACGTCGCAGGGATCAGTCGGCATTTGCGCATCGGTCGCCAGCTCGTAGTAGCTGGTCCGTCGCCTAACGACGTTGCCGCTGGCCGAGCGGACGTCTTCGTAGCATTTGTCGGTCGCGAGCAGCCCGGACTTCGAGCAAATCTCGATCTTGTGCAGCCCCGGCGGAACGGGAAATTCGCGCGGCGCATAACGAGAAGTCGAAGCGTTCATCAAGTCGACCCAGACTGGCAGGGCGATTACGCTGCCGAAGGCGCCGCGATAGATCGGCTGCGGCTTGTCGAAGCCGGCCCAGACGACGCAGGTGATGGCCGAATCGTAGCCGGCGAAAAGCGCGTCGGTAAAATCGTAGGCCGTGCCCGTTTTGCCGGCGGCGGGAAATTTCTTGAGGCCATCCTTTTCGTAAGCCAGATGCCCGGTCCCCTCGGTCAGCGCATCCGTCAGGCAGGAAGTGACTTCGTAGGCGATCTCCGGTTTCAAGACCTGGACGTGCGATTGATCGCTCTCCGCCTGCCAGACGATGTTGCCGTCCTTGTCCTCGATGCGATCGAGAATATGCGGAGGCGCCGGGCGCCAGCCTTCGTTAGGGAAAATGGTGTAGGCGAGGGCGAGCTCGGCGAGCGTGATCTCGCTGCTCCCGAGAAAGGTCGAGGGATAGGGACGCAGCTTCGTCTCCACCCCGGCGGTGTGAATGAGTTGCGAGACGTTGTCGAGTCCGGCCGATGTGCCGATGCGGACGGCCGAACCGTTTTTGGATTTGGCGAGCGCTTCCCGCGCCGTGATCGGACCCTCGTAGCGGTTGTCGGCATTTTCCGGGCCCCACTCGCCGAGGATGCCGGTGGTGCCGCCGATCATGACGGTGCGATTATCGAGCGCGGAATCCTCCACGATCGAGCCGGGGTAAAGCCCTTTTGCAAAAGCCGCTGCGTAAACAAACGGCGTCATGGCGGTGCCGGGCGGGCGCTTCGCCTGCAAGGCGCGGTCGTATTCGTTATGCTCGAAATCGCGCCCGCCGACGAGGGCGAGAATGCCGCCGGTCTTGTTATCGAGCGCGATCACGGCCCCTTGCAGATACTCCGGCGGCTTCGGTGCGGACGATCCCGCCACCGCGGGATTAGGCGATTTGTCGCTCCGATTCTCGCGCAAATAGGCGGCGTATTGCGCGTAGGTCTGGTGATCGTAGCCGGGCTCTTTCTCGGCCTGGTCGAGATGCGCGCGGAGCGATTTCTCGGCCGCGTTTTGCAGCTCGGAATCGATCGTGGTGTGAATGCGGAAACCGTCGCTCATGGCCCGGTCCCAGCCGACCGCCGCGATCACCTGCTGGCGGATGTAATCGATCGCGTAATTCTGGCCGCGCGCGTTTTGCCGGTTGCCGATCATGAGGTCCTCGCTCTGCGCGCTCTCCTCCTGGGCGGCGGTGACGAAACCGAGTTCCTCCATTCGGCTGAGGACGAAATTGCGCGCCTCGCGCGACGCTTCCCGATCGGCCCAGGGCGACAACTTGTTCGGGCTTTTCACGAGCCCGGCGAGCGTGGCGCATTCCGCGAGCGACATTTCTCGGGCCGGCTTGTCGAAATAACCGCGCGCCGCCGCCTCCGCGCCGTAGAGCCCGCCGCCGAAATAAATCCGGTTCAGATAGAGCTCCATGATTTTCTGTTTCGAGAAGCGGTCCTCGATCCGGCGGGCGACAAACATCTCGAGCAGCTTTCTCCGAAAGGTTTTTCCCTTGAGCTCGAAACTGTTGCGCGCGAGCTGCTGCGTCACCGTGCTCGCGCCCTGCCGGACGTGGCCGGCGACCATGTTCTTGAGCGCGGCGCGCACGATCCCGAGCAGATCGTAGCCGTGGTGCTGGTAAAATTTGTTGTCCTCCGTCGCGATGATGGCGTTGACGAGATTGGGCGGGAGTTGGTCGTAGGGGACGGTCTCGCGATTCTCGACGTAGATTTGGCCGAAGATTTTGTTGTTCCGATCGACGATCACGCTGGCCGATTCCATCTGCTCGAGATGGGAGAGATCGAGGCTGGCGGCCTGGGCTTTGAGCTGCGCGGCAATGGGCAAAAAGGCAAGGAGCCCCGCGACAAGGGCGACGACGAGAAGCGCGACCGGGATGTAAAACCAGGGGCGCGTGTACCAGGCGCGTTCGTCGTAGAAGCGCTCCGTAGGCGTGAAATAATCGACAGGCATGCGGCGGATGGCGAGAGGCCGGATTTTTGAGAACGCGCGCAACTTAGCGGCAAATTTTGGCAAAAGCCAAATGGGATAAAGGGTTGAAGCGGGTGAAATCGACTTGCCCCACGCTTCACCCGCTTCAACGCTTCAACGCCCATGGCCCACCAGGCTCTCACACTTTTCCTCCGCGAGATGATTCGCCGCGAGGGGCCGATTTCGTTCGCGGCCTTCATGGAGCAGGCGCTTTATCATCCGGAGCTGGGCTACTACAGCTCGGGCCGCTGCGCGATCGGGCGGCGGGGCGATTATTTCACGAGCGTGAGCGTCGGGCCGCTCTTTGGGAAACTGATGGCGGCGCAGTTTGCCGAGATTTGGGAAAAGCTGAAGCGGCCGGCCGACTTCACGATCGTCGAGCAGGGCGCGCATCAGGGGATTTTCGCAAGCGATGTGCTGGAGGCGTTGCGGAAGGAGAAGCCGGATTGTTTCGTCGCCCTGCGCTATCGCATCGTCGAGCCGTTTCCGATTCTTCGGAAACGCCAGGAAGGCGTGCTCCGGCCTTTTGCCGGGAAGATGGAATGGTGCAGCTCGGTCGAGGAGATGACGCCGTTTTGCGGGGTGCACTTTTCCAACGAGCTGCTCGATGCGCTGCCGGTGCACTTGCTCGCGAGCGACGCTCGCGCATGGCGGGAACGGAGGGTCGAGCGCACTTCCGATGGCTTTGCTTTCACCGATCGACCGATCACGAACGCCCGCCTCCAGGCGCACCTCGCGAAACTGCCGGCTCCGCCTAACGAGCGTTACGAAACGGAAATTAATCTCACAGCGCTCGATTGGATCGCGGCGCTCGCGCCGAAGCTGAAGCGCGGCATCATTCTGACCGCCGACTACGGATTCACTCGCGAAGAATTCTACGCCCCTCGCCGCACGACCGGCACCCTGCAATGTTACGCCGAGCATCGCGTGCTCCCCTCGCCGCTCGAGAACGTGGGGGCGAGCGACCTCACGACCCATGTCGAGTGGACGAGTCTGGCGGAGCGGGCGGAGGAAATTGGCCTAACGATTTCTGGCTTTATCGATCAGCATCATTTTCTCACCGGATTGCTCGCGAGCGATCCGGAGCTGGCGGCCGCCGCCGCCGAGCAAAGCCGCGCCTTGCAGACGCTCCTCCATCCGGAATTTCTAGGGATGAAATTCCAGTTTCTGGCCCTCACGAAAAGCTGTGCTCCGCAACTTTCCGGCTTTCAGTTTGCGCGAAACGCGCTGTTGTAGCCGGGGGCGCTGACCCCGGCTGGTAAAGACATAGTCATGATCAAGACCAGCCGGGGTCAGCGCCCCCGGCTACAACAAGGGCGAGCTCTCGCTCTCGACGTGTTTCAGCTTGCCGCCGGCTTGTTTGATGAGCTGAAGCAGTTCGCCCTTGTGCGTCCGCGTTGGATCGTAGGAGAGGGAGATTTTCTCCGCGCTGATGTCGCACGACTCGAAAGCCCGCGCGTTGATCTTTTCGAGGCTGTCGCGCAAATTTTTCTCCTGCTCGGGGTCGAGCGGGTCGGTCAACTCGATCTCGACCGCGACGAATTCCTCGGCGCCGGAAAGCTTTTTCTCTTCGTCCGCCATCCTTCGACCATAGCCGTGGAAAGGGCTGCAGGAAATGTCCATTTCCGCGGCGCGCGCGCGCGCTTCTTCTTTTGTAGCGGCGGTCTGTGACCGTCGAACTCAAATTGCATCGGAGCGCTCGACGGTCCCCCATCAGGCGCGGTGCGCGCCGGCCCGGTAACGCCGCAGCCAGTCCAGGCCGGCCGAGG
>JBBQHV010000179.1:0-4479 GCA_038324295.1 Chthoniobacterales bacterium | reverse complement strand
CGCTCCGGCGGTCGAGCAAACTTCCGGCAAAGAAGTAATCGGCGACGCGGGGAAAGATGTGGTCAGGGACGAGAGCAAGGGTGGCGCGTCCGACCTCGGGACGGGGAATTTTTCGCGCTCGCCATTCCGCGTCTCCGTCTCTGTCCGGGAAGGCTACGACGACAACGTTTACACCACGAAGCGCGACAAGATCGGCTCGTTCTTCACCAACGGCTCTGTCGTGCTGGACTACAAATTCGGCAGCCCGCGGACGCGCTTCGACGTGCAGGGAGTCGCGGGCGCATCCTACTACTACAACCGGCCCTTTGGGCAGGAATACGACATCAACACCGCGCTCACGATCAGACTCGAACATCGCTTTACGCCGCGGCTCGACCTGACCGCCTCCGCCTATCTGACCTACCAGACGGAGCCGGATTTCAACAACCAGTTCGGGGTCAATCGCCGGGCCGGAAATTATTTCTACACGGTCGATAAATTTGGCATCGGCTACCAATGGGCGCCGCGTTTTTCCACCCTCACCAGCTACACCTTCGGCGCGATCAATTACGACGATTCGTCCATCGGCGCCTTCGAAGACCGCTTCGAGCACACCTTTGGGAACGAGTTCCGCTTCCTCGTCCTCCCCACGACCACGCTGGTCGGAGAATACCGCTTCCAGATCATCGACTTCGACACCGCGAACCGCGATTCGCACACTCATTTCGTCCTCGGCGGGTTCGATCATACTTTCAATCCGCGCTTCAACGTCTCCGTCCGCGGCGGCGCTGAATTCCGCGATTTCGACAACTTCGACGAGCGCACTTCGCCCTACGCCGAGGCCACGCTCCGTTACGCGGTCGGTGAGCGCACGAGCGTGACCTGGCTGAACCGTTACGGCTTGGAAGAGCCCGATGTGCCGGGGACTCCGTCGCGCACGACGTTTCGCAGCGGACTCACCATCGCCTACGGAATCACCCCGCGAATCACCGCGAGCGGCGCCGTTTTTTATCAGCACGACGCCAACGACGGCGTGACCACCGCGACTTTTCTCGTGCCGGCCTTCGACGAAAACTCACTCGATATCGGGCTCGGGTTGCGCTACGAGATCAACCGCGTTTTCGCCATCCTCGCCGGCTACAGTCACACGGAGGTGTTCTCCGATATCCTCCTGCGGGAATACTCCCGGAACCGCTATTACCTGGGTCTGAACGCGACCTTCTAAGGGGCGGCCGAATCGCGGCCGCTAACCTTGGCGCGGGGCATAACCTCTGCTAAATTCAACGCCCGCCGCGCCGCGTATTCCATGGCACAAACAGAAGAAGTAAAACTCCATTTTCTCGACTATTGGCGGGTCATCCGGGTGCGTTGGGTGCTCATCCTTCTCGTCTTCCTCCTCGTCGTCATCACCGCGGCGGTCGTGACCTATTTCCAGCCGCGCGAATACCAATCCTCGGTTTTCATCGAGGTGAAATCGATGGCGGAAAACCCGCGCATTTTCGGAAACGAAAGCGGCGTCAGCATTCCTTATCACGATCCCCAGCTGGCCCCGACGGTTTATCAGGTCATCCAGCGCACCGGCATTCTCTACCCGGTGATCGACGATCTGAAACTGCAGGATAAGTGGGCCAGGGATGGGATCCGCCCGACCCGCGAGCAGGCCTATCAACTCCTGCGCAGCCGGCTCGATCTCGACGAAGTGCGCAACACCGATCTGCTCCAGATCAGCGTTTTCGATCCCGACCCGCAGGAAGCGGCCAACATCGCGAACAAGATCGTGGCCGTTTACCAGGAGAAACGCGTCCAGGAAGAACGGGAAATTCTCAATCGCGCAGTCGAGACGATGAACGAAGAGGTCGCGAAGGAGGATAAGAAGGTGGAGGACGCCGCCGCCGAAGTCGCGCGCATTCGCGACGCCGAGCACATCGTCGATCTCAATCCCGAGGGGCAGGAGGATTCTCTCACGGCGGATAATTCCAACGTCGTCAAACAGGAAGGCGAAGTGAACGACGCGGAGACAAAGGTGGCCATGCTCCAGGCGAAACTGCAGCAGACCGAGAGCCTCAAGGGCGAGGACCTGATGCGGATGATGCCGACGTTGGACATTCAGGATCCGACGATTCAGAAAATTTTGCCTAACTATCAGGAAGCGGTCGCGAACGAAGCGCTCCTTTTGAATTCCGGCCTCGGCGAGAATCACCCGAAAGTGAAGGCGCTGCGCGCGACCAAGGAGGTTTACATCCGCCAGCTCGAGCAACAGGTCACGAGCGTGCGCGACGCGCTCCAGCGCAACTTGAATTCGGCCCGGTCGACCCGCGACCAGTTAAAGAAGCGCCTCGGCGACATCAACGACGCGCAGGTGGCCTCGAAAAACCTGAGCGCCAATTACGTCCGGGCGAAAAACGCCTACATCAAAGAGAAGACTCTGCGCGATGGGGTGCGGCTCCGCGCCCAAACCCAGACCATGGAAATGGCCATGCCACGCCAGGCGGTGAGCGTGAAGCAGGTGGCCGAGCCGCCCGCGATCGCCGCCCGTCCCCGGGTCGCTCTCAACCTGGCGCTCGGCGCGCTCGTCGGTCTCGTCCTCGGCGTCGGCCTCGCCTTTTTCATCGAGTATCTCGATACGAGCGTGAAGACGATGGAAGACGTCGAGAACCTCCTCGGCGTCCCGGTCCTCGCGATCATTCCCAGGGGGATCAAGTTACTCCACGAAGAGGCCGGCGATACGCCCGATGCCGAGGCTTACCGAATCCTCCGCACCAACATCGAGTTCAATCGCCGGAGCGCCGATGCGAACACGATCTCCCTCGTCAGCGGCGGCCCGGGCGAAGGCAAATCGACCACCCTGGCCAATCTCGCCTTCATCTCCGCGCAGGGCGGCTATTCCAGTTTGATCGTGGACGCGGACCTGCGCCGGCCGGTCCAGCACACCCTTTTCCATCTCGATAATAAGATGGGCCTAACGAATTACCTGACGACGGAGATCCCGCTCGAGGACGTGATCCTGCCCACGACAGTGGAAAATCTTTCGCTTCTCCCCAGCGGCATCCTTCCTTCCGACGCGGTCGGGATTCTCAACTCCCAGCGCATGTCCGATCTGATCGCGGAACTAAAAACCCGCTACGACATCGTCTTCTTCGATTCGCCGCCCATGCTCGGAGTGAGCGATGCTTCCGTCCTCGCGAGCGAAGTCGACCAGACGATCATCGTCGTGCAACACCGGCGTTTCCCGCGCGCGATGTTGACCCGGGTGAAGCAGGCCATCGTCGGCGTCGGCGGCACCGTCCTAGGTGTCGTGCTGAATAACGTCGATCTCCGCCACGACCAGAACTACTACTATTACACGAGTTACTACGGCTATTATCAGCCGCGCAAGAGCGAACAAAAGAAGAGCGGCCGTCGTCGTAAAGCCGCCGCCGCGGTTAGCAACGGGGCGGAAAGTCCGGACGAATACTAAGTGCGCATTCTCCTTTTCCTCTCGCTCCTCCTCGCCGCGATCGCGCCCGCCGCCTGGGCCGATGCCGTCCTCCGCGCGGGTGACCCCGTGGAAATGAAAATCAGCGGCGTGCCCGCGGATGAACAGACCCAGGTCAACAACCTCTACACCGTCGATGCCAACGGCATGGTCAACATGCCTTACATCAACAAGGTGCACGCCGAAGGTCTGACTCCCGCGCAGTTAGCCAGCTCGATCGAGAACAATTACAAAGCGGCCAAAATTTTCACCAATCCTACCATCACGATCGTGATGCAACCGCAGGCGCGCTTCGTCAACGTCGGCGGAGCCGTCCGCACGCCTGCCCGCATCCCTTTCACCGAAGATCTGACCCTGCTCGCCGCGATCAACGCCGCCGGTGGCTTCAATGATTTCGCCGATCAAAAGCGGGTGCGACTGCTGCGCGGAAGCGAGGCGAAGGTCTACGACGTGCGGCAATTCCGGCGCGACCCCGGTCTCGACCCGAGATTGCAACCGGGGGACCGGGTGGAAGTGCCGCAAAGTTTTTTCTAGGAACAGCGGATAGCTCCGGCGTCTGAAAGTCGTAGCGCAAGTTCCCAACTTGCGAACCTCTCCGGCCTTTCCTCCGCAGAGCTACGCGCTTCGCATGCTGAAGCCCGCCGCATCTGACAGAACCCGTCCGCCATGGAGCCGGTCTGACCGCCGCCCGCGGAAAGGTCCTTTTCAAGATTGCGCATGATTTCGCTTTACAATGGAGAGCGCCATTTCTCATCATCGGCCTTGTATGAAAAACCCGTTCACCCGCGGGGCGACCCCCCCGCGTAATTGCAAGACTGAACTCGCGCACCGCTGGTGCGCTTTTTTGTGCCGCCGCGCTGCTTCTCAGCAGCGCGTTCTGCTTCGCAGACACGTGCCCACCCAACACGCAGGCGAGTATGCCTCCTGAGGAGGAGTTACTTGATCACGCATTCCAACCGGCGGACGGAGACATCCTGCATCGCAATCGCTTCGCCCCGCCCAACGCTGGTCCTAATAGCAAGTTC
>JBBQHV010000178.1:0-4513 GCA_038324295.1 Chthoniobacterales bacterium | reverse complement strand
GGCGAAATCGTCGCCGAAGCGCAGGAGGAGGCGAGGGCGCATCTCAGCTTCGACGTCGTAGCCAGCAAACTCGCGAGCTTTTTCTCAGACCTAATGAGCCGGTAATCCTTCCGGGGAGGACGGAGTGTTACTCCGTCGCGCATGGGCGAGTCTCGCCCATGGCCTCTTGCCACGCGCTGCGAGCTGTTCGGCGCAGACTGCACCGAACGACGGAGTAACACTCCGTCCTCCCCGGATGAAGAAGACTCGAGCGAAAGGCTACTTGGGCGCGCCGAGGGCTTCGAAATAGAAATCCTCCAGCGCTCGCGCCTGCTTCCTCTGCTCGAACTTCTCCGCGACCGCTTCGGCCCCGCGTCGGGCAAGGTTGGTGAGCGCATCCGGCCGGCTCGTCCAGTCGAGCAACGCATCAGCGAGCGCGAGGGGGTCGCGTTCCTCGACGAGCACTCCGCTGACGCTATCCTCGATCGCCTCCGGAATTCCGCCATGCCGGGTGGCGAAAACCGGGAGCCCGCTCGCCATCGCTTCGAGCATCGCGTTGGGCACGCCCTCCTGGTTTCCATCGCGCCCCACTGCGCTTGGGTGCAGGAAGACGTGCGCCTGCGCGAACTCCGCACGCAGTTCCGCCTGCGACAGAAAACCCGGGAATTGCACGCCCTCTTCGACTCCGAGTTCTCGCGCAAGCGCCTGCAATTCTCCGAGCATCGGTCCCTCGCCCGCAATCGTGAAGGAGGCGCGTGGATGCTTCTCTTGGAAGACGGCAAAGGCGCGCAAGCTCGTCGTTAGTCCCTTCTTCTCGATCAAGCGGCCGGCTTGCAGGAAGCGCCAGACGCCGTCGTTAGGCCAGCTCCGTTCCTGGAATGGAATCTCTCCGAGCGGGATGCCGGTGCGATGAATCCGAATTTTCTCTTCCGCACAGCCGAGATCGGTCACCGCCCGCGCGAGCGAAGCGGAGCGGACCAGCACGAGTCGGGCGGTCGCCAGCATCTCGCGCGTGGCGGCGCGATAACGCGGCTTATCCAGATCGACGAGCACATCCGCGCCATGGAAGGAAACCACCACCGGTTTCGGCCAGCGCTGCATAATCGGCAGGAGATGGACTGCGATGTGTCCGAAATAAACGTGAAGCAGTTGCGCCTCGCTTTGGGCGAGGACGCGCAGGACCCGCTTCGTTTCGCCTAACGACATCCGCCAGGGCGCCCGGCGCACGTCGTGAAACCAAAACCGCCGCAGAAAATGCGTGGCCGGCCGGGGAACGAGATAGAGCGGCGCGAAAGGAAACCGCTGCGCCTCCTCGCGTTTTCGCGCGATCACGACCGGCCGGAAACGCTCCAGCGCGGTAATCTGCCGGTAGATGTGGAGCATCTCCGGCTTGAGAAAAGTCGCGCAATAGGAGGCGACGACCGGCGGCGAATCAGCGGACATGCCTAACGATTTCGCCGGCGCAGGGCGACGGTCACAGACCGCCGCTACAAGGGCGCGCCTCTAGAAGGTCCACTCGAATAATTTGATCCCCTTCGGCTTGCCCGGATTGTTCGGGTCGTAGGTCACATGCTCCTGCGCATTCCCGTAGCGGGCGGGTGCGGCTGGGTTGAGCATTTGCAGCGGATTGCCGTTGCGCACGGCCGTGAAAACCACGCCGCCACGGGCTGACGGGGTGATTCGCTCAGGCGGTGTTGGCTTCGGCGGGATCACGATGGACGGGTTACCCGTGGTGGTGGAGAGACCTTGCCCGAAGCAGAGACTGCCGGAGACGGCCAGTGCAAGTGCGCCGGCGATGAGTGTCTTTTTCATAGTTACCTTCCGTGGTCGGCCGGAACGCGCGGCTTGCCCGCGCTCCCGCCTCGCCCCACAATTATAAATCGATGGATTACATTGAAAAGGCCGCACGTGTTCTTGATTTGGAAATTTCCGAGCTGCAACGGCTTCGGCAGCGGCTCGATAAAAGCTTCACCCGCGCGGTCGAATTGATCCAGGCGGCGGTTGAAGCGCGGGGCAAGATCATCGTTTTGGGCGTCGGAAAATCGGGACACATCGGCGGGAAAATTGCCGCTACCCTCACGAGCACCGGCTCGCCCGCGGTCGTGCTTGATTCGCTCAATGCCTTGCACGGCGACCTCGGCGTGATCGCGGATGGCGACATTGTGCTCGCCCTCAGCTACAGCGGCGAGACCGAGGAGCTGCTTCGGATTCTGCCCGCGATCGCGCGTTTTCAGGTGCAGATCATCGCGCTCTGCGGCGCGCCGGACTCCACCCTGGCGAAGAACTGCGACGTCTTTCTCGACGTCAACGTCGAGCAGGAAGCCTGTCCGCTGAATCTCGCGCCGACCTCGAGCACGACCGTGATGCTCGCGCTCGGCGACGCGCTCGCGATGGTCGTGCTCGAGGCGCGCGGTTTTCAGAAGGAGGATTTCGCCAAATTTCACCCGGGCGGGATGGTCGGGCGGAGTCTGCTTTTGCGCGTCCACCAAATCATGCGACCGCGCGCCGCGCTCGCACTCGTTAGGCCGGATGCCAACATCCGCGCCGTCCTCGAAGCCATGACGTCGCTCCGAGCCGGCGCCGCGGTGGTGGCGGGCGAGGACGAGCAGCTCCTCGGCATCTTTACCCACGGCGATTTCGTCCGGCATTTTCAAAACGACCCGCGGGTCGGCGAACGCCTCGTCGCCGACCTGATGACGCTCAACCCGGTCTCCGTGCATCAGGACAAGCTGGCGGTCGAAGTACTCAATCTGCTCGAGCGCCACCGGATCGACGACCTCGTCGTGGTGGACGATCGGGGGGTGCCGGTGGGAATTGTCGATTCGCAGGACCTGACCAAGCTAAAGCTGCTTTGAAGAGGGAATAATAAGCCACGGATAGACACGGATTCTCACGGATGGCAGGGAGCAGTTGCCTGCTGATCCGTGTTTCATCCGTGTTCATCCGTGGCCCTCTTCCCCAAGGAAGGTTGCTTTGCGTGCGCGCTCCTGCTAAAGCTCTCACCTTCCAAATCTTCTCTATGGCCGCCGCAAACGATCTCCGCAAAGGAATGGCAATCAAATACAACGGGAACACCGCCATCGTTCTCGACGTGCACCATCGCACTCCGGGCAACCTGCGCGCGTTCGTCCAGGCCATCATCCGCTACATCAACACCGGCAAGAGCGCCGATGTGCGCTTCGGTTCGACCGATAAAGTCGAGCTGGTCGATATCTCGCGGAGCACGCTCGAGTTCAGTTACAAGGACAACACCGGCTTCCATTTCATGGACCCGAACACCTACGAAACGATCTCGCTCCAGGAGAGCCTCCTGACCGAGGCGAAGGATTATCTCGTGGAAAATCTGCCGGTCGAAGTCCTCTTCACCGAGGGGCGGCCGGTGCAGGTGGAGCTGCCCTCTTCGGTCCAGCTCAAAGTCGTGGAAGCGCCCGAGGGCCTGCGCGGCGACACGGCCAGCAACGTGACCAAACCCGCCGTGCTCGAGACCGGCAAAACGGTCAACGTCCCCCTCTTCATCAACGAAGGCGAAACCGTGAAGATCGATACCCGCACTGGCGCCTACATGGGTCGCGCCTGACGAATGCCGGAGCGTCGCGTCCCCCGCCGCCAGCCCGCCCGGGAAAAAAAGGCGCCGGCCCGGAAAGCGAAGGCCCCGGTCCGGCGCGTCAAAGTCACTCCCTACGTCGTTCCGACGAGCCGCCGCTTCGCGCCAGCTCCGAGCGGACTGATGGTGCCGACGAAGTGGGTTAAGTTCATCGTCGCGCTTTTTCTCCTCCCGATCTGCGCGATTCTGAGCCAGACGTTTTTCACCGCCTTCGCCCGCGCGACGCTGGCGGAGCGGCTTTGGGCGGGGGAAGCGTTCTGGTTTTTTTCGTTAGGCGCGATCCTCTGGCTAATCGCCTTTTTTGGTCTCCCGCGCCCGCTTCTGATTTACGTTTTCGGTCACGAGCTGACCCATGCGCTCTGGGTTTGGATGATGGGCGGACGCGTCAGCCGTTTCCGGGTCGGCCGCGACGGCGGACACATCCTGACGGACAAGAACAATTTCCTCATCGCGCTCGCCCCCTATTTTTTCCCGCTCTACAGTATTCTGGTTTTCGCGCTCTACGGCGCCTTCAGCCTCTTCGTGAACATGCAGCCTTACGGGCGATTGCTCTACGCCCTCATCGGCGCGACCTGGGCATTTCATCTTACCTTCACCTGCTGGATGATTCCGAAAAATCAGTCCGACTTGGCGGATAACGGCACCATTTTTTCGCTCGTCGTCATTTACCTGATCAACCTGCTCTTGCTCGGCGCGATGCTGATCATTGCTTCGCCCCATATCACTTTCCCGAGCTTCGGCGCCGACATCGTGCGCAATGTCGCGAATTTCTCCCATGCGGTCGTGACCTACTGCGACCGCCTCGCTCGCTGAGCGGAGAAACCTTGTCAACCGGAGGCGTCGCTCCTTCTCCGGGGAGGACGGAGTGTCACTCCGTCGTTCGGTGCAGTCTGCGCCGAACTCGCGCGAAGTTGTGACGTCGAAATTATC
>JBBQHV010000177.1:0-4515 GCA_038324295.1 Chthoniobacterales bacterium | reverse complement strand
GCCTTCACGGCGAAGTCGGATGGAAACGGACATTGCTAAAGAAGTTGAGAGCTGAGAGTTGAGTGTTGGGCGCCGGAGGGAGGGAACGAATCGCTTAAATCTGGAAAATCGCAAGTCAGCTCTTCATCCGCTGCATCTGCGGCATCATCTTCTTCATTTTCCCGGCGTTCTTCATCAGCTTGCGCATCTGGTTGAAACGCTGGAGCAGGTCGTTCACCTGGGTCACGGTGCTCCCGCTGCCGGCCGCGATTCGCTGGCGTCGCCGCGCGTTCAGAATATCGGGGCGCCGGCGCTCCTCGTCGGTCATGGAGAGGACGATCGCTTCGGTGCGTTTGAGCTGCTTTTCGTCCACGTTCAGGCCGCCCTTGATCTGGCTCATCCCAGGCAGCATCCCGAGGATATTCTCGAGCGGCCCGAGCTTCTTCATCATTTTGAATTGGGCGAGGAAATCGTTGAAGTCGAAGGAGGCGGTGCGCAGCTTTTGCTCCATCCGCGCGGCTTCTTCCTCGTCGATCGCTTCCGCCGCTTTCTCGACCAGACCGACGATGTCGCCCATCCCGAGAATCCGGCCGGCGAGGCGATCGGGCACGAAGGGCTCGAACTGATCGAGCTTCTCGCCGACGCCGCCAAACTTGATCGGCCGCTGTGTCACTTCGCGCATCGAGAGGGCGGCGCCGCCGCGCGCGTCGCCGTCGAGTTTCGTGAGGACGATCCCGGTGATGCCGAGCGCTTCGTGGAAATGCGTCGCCACGCTCACCGCCTGTTGGCCGGTGGCGGCGTCGGCCACGAGGAGCACTTCCTGCGGTTTGAGAAAATCCTTCAGCTGCTTGATCTCTTCGATCAGCGCGGTGTCGATTTCCTGGCGGCCCGCGGTGTCGAAAATCTGGACGTTGCCACCTTGCTCGGCCGCCCAGTCGAGGCTCGCTCCCGCCACCCGCTTTAAATCCTTCTCGTTAGGCGCGGGCGTGTAAACCGGGACGTCGACCTGTTTGCCTAACGTCGCCAGCTGCTCGATCGCAGCCGGCCGATGCAAATCGCAGGCGATGAGGAGCGGAGCCCGGCCCTGCTTCTTCAGGTAGTTCGCGAGCTTTGCAGAGGAGGTTGTTTTTCCAGCGCCGTTCAGCCCGACCATGAGGATGCGCGCCGGCTTTTCCAGATTGAGCGGCTCCGCGTTGCCCCCGAGGAGCGCGGTCAATTCGTCGTGGAAAATCTTCACCACCTGCTGCCCGGGCGTGACGCTGCGGAGCACTTCCTCGCCCATCGCTTTCTCCTTCACCCGCGCGACAAAATTCTTCGCCACCTGGTAATCGACATCCGCTTCGAGCAGCGCGAGCCGCACCTGGCGCATGGCGTCGTTTACGTTCGTTTCGCTGATCGCGCCGTGCCCGCGCAGATCCTTGAAAATATCCTGAAGCTTGTCGCCGAGTTGGGAAAACATGATTCGTTAGGCCGGGGCTCTGTCGGGGCCAGTTCACTAGCACGAAGCGCGGCGCCTTTCCAGCTTCCCGGGGGCGATTGAAAACCCCGGGCGCTGGGAGGAGAGTCTCTTGCTGGTGAAGCCGGAGCGCAAAATGAGCAGGTGGATGTTCCTCACGAAGTGGAGGCGAACTGGCCAGCGTAATCCGCGGCCGGAGACGACCGCGAATCCGAAACTTTTCTTCGCCGAGCTAAAGCGCCGCAACGTTTATAAAGCGACCGCCGCCTACGCCGTGATCGGCTGGCTCCTCATCCAGGTTGCGACGCAAATATTTCCTTTTTTCGAAATCCCGAATTGGGCGGTTCGGGTCGTCATTCTCGTGGTCGCGGCCGGTTTTCCCTTCGCCCTCCTCATCGCCTGGGCCTTCGAGCTGACCCCGGAGGGTCTCAAGCGGACGGAGGATGTTTCGCCTAACGAATGGGCGGCCCGCGGGAGCCGGTGGAAATATGCAACCGTCATGGCCAGCCTCGCGCTCCTGGCCGGCGGTCTGCTCATCTTTAGAATCTGGCGCGCGCAAAGCTCCATTGTGACCGCGCAGGCTCCCGCTGCCAAATCGATCGCGATCCTCCCTTTCGATAATCTGAGTCGCGATCCGGAAAACGCTTATTTCACCGAAGGCGTGCAGGAGGAAATCATCACCCGGCTCGCACGAGTCGCCGCCTTCAAGGTCATCTCCCGTGTCTCGACCAAGCCGTTTGAGAGCTCGCCGGACGATCTGGCCCGCGTCGCGGAGCGGCTCGGCGTGAGGAACATCCTCGAAGGCAGCGTGCAGCGCGCCTTGGGCGAGGTCCGCGTCAACGTCCGCCTGATCAACGCGAGCACCGATGCGGATCTCTGGGCCGAGAGTTACGATCGGAAGACAACCGACATTTTCGGCGTCGAAAGCGACATTGCACAATCGGTTGTCGAAACGCTCAAGGCGCAACTGAGCGGCGCCGAACGCCACGCCATCGCCGCTCGGCCGACGGAAAACCCGGTCGCGCACGACCTCTATTTGCGCGGCCGATTTTTTTGGAACAAACGCACCGCCGAAGGCCTCCAGACGGCGCTCGGCTACTTCGAGCAAGCGGTCGTGGCCGACCCGAAATATTCCGCGGCCTACGCAGGCCTGGCCGATTGTTACCTGCTCCTGCCGCTCTATGGCGGGACCGCTCCGATCGAATTGTTTCCAAAAGCGATGGCCGCCGCCCGAAAAGCGATCGCACTCGATCCGAGGCTCGCCGACCCACACGTTTCGCTCGGGTTGCTCGACTCTTTCGATTTTCACTTTTCCGATTCCGTGCACGAGTTCGAAAAGGCGATAAAACTCAATCCGAATTACGCCACCGCGCACCAGTGGTTTGGCGACTCGACGCTCCCGGCTCTCGGGCAATTCGATCGTGCGAATGCCGAGATGAAACGCGCCCTCGACCTCGACCCGCTCTCCGTCGTGATCAACGAAGACGTCGGCTTCGTCTATTTCCTCACCGGCCGTTACCTGAAAGCCGTCGCGCAATTGCGCACGACGCTTGAAATGGATCCGATGGCCTACTATGCGCATCGGGATTTGGGCGAGGCGCTCGAAGCCACGGGCGATCTCCCGGACGCGATCGCCGAGCTGGAAAAAGCCACGCACCTTGACGACGATCCTTCCCCTCTCGCGCTCCTCGGCGTGGCCCGGGCCAAGGCCGGTGACCGCGCGGCTGCTCTCGGCATTCTGCAGCGCCTTCGGGAGATGGCGAAACACCGCTACGTGCCGGATTATTTGTTCGCGCGTATTCATCTCGCGCTCGGCGAGAAGGGCGAAGCGCTCCGATGGCTGGAATCCTCCTACGCAAAGCACCAGCCGGATTTGAATTGGATCCGGATTGATCCGGGGCTTCGGCCGCTGCACGGCGATCCGCGATTTGAAGCGCTCGCCCAGAAGATCGTGCCGGCGCGGGAATTCACCGCGGCGGCGATCGTCGCTCCCCCATAGACGATGGGCCGGCGCGGTCTGCCTAACGACACCGGCTATTCGCCAAACGCGCGTCTCCGTTTCATCTTAAGCGCGCCCAATGAACAACACCGTTTTTCTCCACATCGTCGAACGCCTCGAAGGCTTCCTCGGCAAGTTGCCGGATTCGATGCGCCGGCCGATCCTGAATGAGCTCACCCCGCTCAAGGAACTCTTTCTTCAGCAGCGCGCGCCCCGCTTTCTTCTCACCGGCTCGCATCCGATCCCGCTCCTCGAATTCGCCGCCCGCATTTTCCCCGGAGAAGGCGGGGAGGAGCCGTCGCGCCAAACGCTCACCGGGCTTTTCCGCTGGCAGAACATCACGATCGGTCATCATGGCGCGATCCAAATGCTCGACGCGCGCGGTGCGGATGACGCCGCGCTCGGCCTCGTCCGTGAAGAGTTGCGGACGCAACCGGCGGATCTCTTTTTCTTCCTCGCGGCCGAGCGCGGGGCGAAGGTGGCAACGCGCAAGGAAATCGAGCGGCTGGAAAAACTCCTCGCCTGGAATGGCGAATCCGGCGCGTCGGCGAAATTGCTCGAGCTGCGGAGCGACGAAACTGCGCCCGAAGTTTCTACTGCCCTGCAGGAGGCGGCCTTGAGCGGCGCGCCCGCGATCCGCGCCAGTCTGCTCGGCAGTCATCCTCTGGGTCCGAACCTGCGCCGAATCCTGGCCGGCGAATTGCCTAACGAGGCCCGGGTCGAGATGGTGCGGATCGGTGGCGATCGCGAAGCGCAGGGCCAGATCGCGGAAATGCTCGTCAAATCAACCAGCGCGATTTGCACCGCCGTCGGCGCCCAGCCCATTCCTTTGGCCGATCTCCCGATTCTGACCACGCTCCAGTTGGTCATGGTCTCAGGCATCATGTACATCAGCGGCCGCGAACGCAGCAGGCGCGCGGCGACCGAGTTTATGGGCGCACTGGGGGCGAACGTTGGCCTCGGAATGGTCCTGCGAGAGGGGACTCGCGCCGCTCTGAAGTTTTTCCCAGGGTGGGGCAATGTCGTCTGCGGAATGGTGGCGGGAGCGGGAACGTTCGCGATTGGACGCGCGGCGACCGTT
>JBBQHV010000176.1:0-4544 GCA_038324295.1 Chthoniobacterales bacterium | reverse complement strand
ATTGCAGACCGTCGGCGGTCGTCTTCACGCCTTTTTTGCTCTTGTTCTCGGCCAGAAATTTCTCTCCCTCGGCCGCGTTCTTGGTCGCCGCTTCCTTCTTCACGGCGGCTTGTTTGGCCATCATGTCTTTTTGGAAACCCTGCATCGCTTCCTTCATCTCTTCCTCGTTCATCAACGGCTTCTTCCCGCTGATCCCGTCCTGGATGCCGCGATTGAGGACCTCCTCGTTGACGTCGATCAACTGGCGCTTCAGGGTGGACCCAATGTCGAGGCCAATGCTGTAGCTGACCTTCTCTTTTTGGTCCTTCAGTTGCGGATCGGCGGCCGGGGCAAAGGGCGCGGCGGCGAGCGAGAGGATGACGATGAGGAGCGACTTTTTCATAAATGTTTTCGGTAAAACTGCGAGCGGCGGGCTCTTGGTCTGGCCTGCCGCGCAAAACCCATCCACGGGGATGCCTCCCGCGTCAAGCGCGGGTCGGCAACGGGGTAAAGTTTGGGTCTGGAGCTTCCTCGGAGCGCTCGCGCTTCTCGCCGCGCTCTCTGGAGAAAAGGCTGCGGCTGAGCTTTCTTTTTCGCATCAGGAAGCGATGCGGATCGGTCGCCAGATCTGGCAGAACGAATGCGGGGGAACGGTCGCCGGGCTGACCTCGTGGAATGCGGGCGAGGATTTTGCCTCGCTTGGGATTGGTCACTTCATTTGGTATCCGGCCGGTCACTCCGGACCGTTTGAGGAGAGTTTTCCCGAGCTCCTGCGCTATGTGCAGAAGCGCGGCGCGAAATTGCCGGAAGCGCTTTTGCCTAACGACGTCGATTGTCCCTGGAAATCGCGCAGCCAATTTCTCGCCGCCCAGACCAGCCCGGAGATGAGGCAGCTGAGAAAATTTCTCGCCGACACGATCGATCTGCAGGCGGATTTTCTGGTCCGGCGCTTGCGCGAGGCGCTTCCGAAAATGCTGGTGGCGATCCCCGCCTCGGAGCGCCCGGCGGTTGCGCGACAGTTCGATCGCGTCGCGAGCAGTGCGCAAGGTTGCTACGCGCTGATCGATTACGTGAATTTCAAAGGCGAAGGCGTGCTCGCGACGGAACGCTACGCAGGAGAGGGCTGGGGTTTGCTGCAGGTGCTGGAGGGAATGTCCGGCACCGGGGAAGGCGCGGCAGCCGCGCGGGAGTTTGCCGACTCGGCCGCGAAAGTGCTGCGCCGGCGGGTGGCGAACGCGCCGCTCCAACGGCACGAGGACCGCTGGTTGCGCGGCTGGCTCGGCCGGGTGGCGAGCTATCGAAGTTTCTAGAGTTCATTTCCAGCTCTCTCGCTTGTAGCGTCGGAGTCGTTCGAGAGCGGAAATTGTAGGGCGGGCGCTTCGCCTGCCCAAGTTCTGAAACAGGGCAGCCGAAGCGGCCGCCCTACAATTGGCTTTTGGCGTGGACTTATTACACGCCCGCTTAGCCAGCGGCGACTTGGCCGCCACTCGTTAGGCAAACGGGCGCTTCGCGCGCCAGCGGAGGAAGAGCACAACGATAAGCACGCCGCCGAAGAGGATCAGCAAATAGGCGCGGCCGTGTGACGCCTTCGGCAGGGGCGACAGCGGCACGACGTTCGATTCCCAGAGCGCGCTTCCATCTGTTTTCAGCGCGGTCACGCGGAGCATGTGCAGCTCATGCGGCTTCATTCCGCCGACCTCGGCGGTGACGCGTTCGTCGGTGGTGACGATCTTTGCGCCGGTGATGGGACGCCAGGTGATCTGCAACTCGTCGCTGCCATCGAGCGCGAGATTTCGTTCCTCAATCCGGTAGCTGGCAACCACCCGCTTCGGCGGCGGCCATTGCAATTCCCAGCGTGTCGAGCCGAGCCGCCGCGCGGTCACGTTGATCAACGGCGTTCCCTCGCTCTCGACCGGCGCAGCTGCGGTCTGCGGAATGGGCGGCGGTGCTTTGGGCAAACTCGCGATCGGTGCAATTGTCGCGGTCGGCTCCGGCCTAACGACGACCGGCGCAGGAGCGGGCGGCCGCGTCGGCGCCATGGTGGGAGTGGGTTTTGGCGCGGGTGCATCGGCATCGACCCGCAACGGCATGGTGAAGCCCGGCCCGGCAATCACGATCGATTCGTGCACGGCGCCAGTGACCGACGGTCGCACCGCGACGGTTACATCCTGGTCGCTTTTCGCCCGCAACACGATCGGCTCGATCGCTTCGAAACTGGAGCCGACCTGGAAATTGAGGGTCAGCGGTTCATTCATCCGATTGGTCAGGAAAACGATCGCGCGCCGCGCTTCCCCGGGATTTTCCGGCGGCGCCAGGCGCAGTGGGTCCGGCGCGATCTTGAGCGGCGCGGTGGCCGCGCCGCTCACCGGCACGACCGTTTCCCGGCCGTCCGAACCGGTGATGGTGACCTGGCCGACGAACGTCCTGACTTCGTTAGGCTGGAAAGCGATCGGGATGGTTTCCGTCTGACCCGCCTGGACCCGGTAATCGGGCACGGCGAGCGCCCACGGGCTCGAAACCGAGAGATGACCTTCGAGCACACCGCCGCCGTCGTTCGCGATCGTGAACGAGCGGACCTCCGATTTGCCCGCCATGATTTCGGCGAAATCGATCCGCTCCGGCGCGCGCAGGCGCGCGGCCGGCTCGTCGAGCGCGATGCGCACCTCGGCCGGGGCCGAAACCCGGCCGCCGGCCTGGATGATGTAGGTGAAAGTATCGGCCGTCACGTCCGGGTCGCCATTGTTGGAGTAAAGGATGGTCGCGCGGTTGTCGCCGAGGGTATGGAGTTGGGAAAGATTCCCGTGGGCCGGCGGCCTAACGACCCAAAATCGGACGAAGCTGCTCCCGCCATAATGGCCGCGCAGCTCGACCGTCACCTGGCTGCCGCGCAGGACCCGCGCCGTCGTCGGGTCCGCCGTCGGAGGCGGGAGGACGGACGAATTGATGTCGGCCCGGAGCGAAGCAGCGGCGAGGAGAAACACGCTTAGCGGCACGATTCGATTCAACAACTGCATCGAGGAGAGACCGTGCTGAAATTGCGCGCCGGAGGCAAACGATTCCGCGGCCGGCCCCCGGAGCCGTCCAATTTCAAGATTGCCACCCGGCTGCTTTGCGGTATGGATTTTGCACTCAAGCGGGGCGGATGAGTCTGCCACCGCTCGCCGATCGACTTGTGATTGCCCGCTACCTCAAGATATCTCTGCTCGCTCTGCTCGCCCTCGGAGCGCCCGAGTCGCTTCTCGCGCAAGCGTCGCGTTCCTGGGCCCGGCCAACCCCGCGCCCGACTCCCGCCTTGCGCCGCGCCACCGACCTGATCCACCGGCAGGAGCCGATCAACGTCTCCCCTCGCCTGCTCGAACAAGTAACGCCGGCAAATTCCCGTATCCGCGTCTCGCTTTCGAAGCAGCGCGCCTATTTGCTCCTCGGCGACGAAGTCGTAGTCGATGCGCCGATCTCTTCGGGGAAACGCGCGCGCCCGACGCCGCACGGAAATTTTCACGTGATGGAAAAGGACAAGGGGCATCACTCGAGCGTTTACGGAGATTTTCGCGACAGTGCCGGGCGGATCGTCCGGCGCGGGGTGAGCAGCCGGATCGATTCCGCACCGAGCGGCACGCATTTCGTCGGCGCGGAGATGAAATGGTTCATGCGCCTGACGGACGACGGCGTGGGGATGCACGTCGGGTTTCTGCCTGGCTATGCGGCTTCGCACGGCTGCATCCGGATGCCCTCCGCCGCGGCCGAAATGTTCTTCAATCACGTCAAAGTCGGCACTCCGGTAGTGGTGGCCGATTAATCGCGGAGGCGTTGTAGCGTCCGCTGTCTCAGCGGACTGATGACGCGGGAGTCTTTGGGAAGTGCGCTGAGACAGCGCACGCTACAACGCCTCTCGTTAGGCCGGGCTGCCATTGTAGCGTCCGCTGTCTCAGCGGGCTGCTGACGCGGGAGTCTTCCGGCAGGTGCGCAAGGCTACAACGCGACAACGCTTCTCGTTAGGCCAGCCGGCTGCGCAGAAGATTGAGCGCGGTTTGGGCGGCGAGCTGCTTGAAGGTCTCGCGATCGGTTGGGAAAAAGAGGTGCCCAACGAGTGTCTCACCGCCGCCTGCCAATGCGATGTAGGCAGTTCCGACCGGCTTGGCTTCCGTTCCCCCGCCGGGACCGGCAATGCCGGTGGTGGCGAGGGCAAAAGTCGCGTCCGCATGGGCCCGGGCCCCTTCCGCCATTGCGCGCGCGACCGCTTCACTGACCGCGCCATGCTCCGCGAGGAGAGCCGGAGAAACGCCCAGAGACGCGATTTTCGCCTTGTTCGAATAGGTCACGTAGCCCGCCAAAAAAACCTCCGAGGCGCCGGGAACATTCGTCAGGCGATGCGCCAGAAAACCGCCCGTGCAGGATTCCGCCACGGCCAGGGTGGCTTTTTCCTCCGTCAGACGCCTCACGACGACCGTTTCCAGATTCTCGCTCGTCGTGGAAAAAATCGAGCCGGCTAATTCCGCCCGCACGATGGCATCGGCTTGTTCCACAATCGCGGCCGGTCCGATCAGACGCAGATCGACTTCGCCCAT
>JBBQHV010000175.1:0-4546 GCA_038324295.1 Chthoniobacterales bacterium | reverse complement strand
CTCAGCGTGATTACAGCCGAGGCTCGTTCGGCCAGCAAATCGCCGGAGAAGGGGTCGAGGCGGGCCAGCTGACGGCCGCAGATCGCACCCAGCCGGAGATCGCCGAGGCCTGGATTCCGGGCGTGGAAATTTTCGCGCGCACCATTTATCCGCAACGGCATCGCGGGTCGTTTGGCGAATTCGTCCGGCGCGACGAGGGACCGCTCGCCCGGATCGGCCTTTGGCCGCAGCAGTGGTCGGCCGCCCGGATGTTTTTCCAGACCGCGAAAGGCTTTCATATTCACCCGCCACATATCCCGGAAGGAGCTGCGCCTAACGAGTGGTTCCAGTGGCTTTTCGTGGCAGAGGCGGAGAATTTTGCGCTTCGCCCCTACGAGGAGGAGCAATGGGACGTCATGTTTTTCGTGCAGGGTCGCACGGAAATGATCCTGCGCGAAGCGCGCGACGGCCTGCCCCGGCGCACGATGCGGTTCTTCATCGACGGCGACAACCACCGCGGGCCTAACAATGCCGCGGTCGTCATCCCGGCCGGAGTGGCGCACGCCGTGCGGGTCGAAGGCTCGGAGGATTTGATCATGGTTTACGGCACGAGCACCTCCTTCCTCGCCGAGGCAGAAGGCCGGATCGCGAGCGAGATCGAGACCGCGCAGCTGCCGGATTCCTGGCAGAAATTTCTTCTGTAGCGGCGCTCTATGAGCGCCGAAGCGGGACGGGGAGAGAACGATTTTCGCGGAGAGAGATGGCCGCGTGTCGACGGTCACAGACCGCCGCTACAGTTGCGGCGATGAAGCGCCAATTCGATCCGGCCGAGCCGGAGTGGATGGATCGGCCGCAGCCGGTCTCGGAGGAGCTGATCTCCGATTTGCGCAATCTGCGCGCGCTTAACCGTTATTTTGGAAGCTACCGGCTGGTCCGCCATTTTCTGAAGCGTTGGATTTGGCCTAACGACCACCTCCGCGTCCTCGATCTCGCGACCGGCTCCGGAGACATCCCGCGTCTCGTCGTCGAGCACGCGCGTAAAACGGGAGCCACGGTCGAGATCGATGCGGTGGACTTTCAAACCTCAACCGTCGGGGTCGCGCGGGAGCTGAGCGAAGGCTTTCCCGAGATCCGCTACCATTGCGCCGACATCCATCACTTCGGCGAAGACCATTCCTACGACATCGTCCTCTTCTCGCTCGCGCTGCATCATTTCAGCGAAGAAGAAGCGGTCAGCCTCCTGCGCCGCTCCCGCCAGCTTGCGCGCGGCAAGGTCCTCGTCGCCGATCTTTGCCGGAACTGGTTTGCAAAAATCAGCGTCGATTTGCTGACCACTTTTGTTTTTCGCGAAGCGATGACGCGGAACGATGCCCGGGTTTCGGTCGCGCGTTCTTTTTCTTTCCGCGAGCTGGATGAGCTGGCGCGCGCGGCCGGCTGGAAAAATTTCGGACATCGCCGCTTTCGTTTTGCCCGGCAGGCGATCTGGCTGGAGCATCCTTCCGCAAGCTGATGAAGATCGTCTCCACCGTAGCGGAATTGCGCGCGCAGCCGCGCCCTGAGGGAAAGCGTCGGGTTCTGGTCCCGACGATGGGCGCTTTGCACGCCGGCCACATTTCGCTCATCCGTCTCGCCCGCGAGAATGCCGGCGCAAACGGAGAAGTGGCGGTGAGCATTTTCGTGAATCCACTGCAATTCGAGCCGGGCGCGGATTTCTCGCGCTACCCGCGGCCGGAGGCGGCGGACGAAGAGGTCTGCCGCCAGGAGAAAGTCGACCTCATCTTTCGCCCTCCGCCTAACGAGATCTATGCGGACGACCGCTCGACTTACGTGGAAGAAACGACCCTCTCGGAACGGCTCTGCGGCGCTTCCCGGCCCGGTCATTTCCGCGGAGTTTGTACGGTGGTGACGAAGTTGTTTCACCTTTTTACACCGGACGCCGCGGTTTTCGGGGAGAAGGATTATCAGCAGCTGGCCATCGTTAGGCGAATGGTCCGCGACCTCGATTTTGCGATTGAGATTCTGGCTGGCCCGACCGTGCGTGAGCCGGACGGGCTCGCCCTCAGCTCGCGCAACCAGTATCTCAGCGTGGAGGAACGCGCGCAGGCGCCGGTGATTCGCGCCGCACTTTTTCAGGCGGCCCAGTCCCCGGAAAAATCGGCGGAGAAGGTGCTCGCCATGGTCCGCCAAAAAATCGAGTCGGCTCCCCTCGCCCGGATCGACTACGCCGAAATTGTAGGAGCCGACGATCTCCAGCCGCGCCTAACGATCACGCCGCGCACCCTCCTCGCGGTCGCGGTTTATTTTGGCCGGACGCGTTTGATCGATAACATCCTCCTCGGATGAGAGAGTTCGATTTCGTCATCATCGGGAGCGGCATCGCCGGCCTGACCTTCGCGCTCAAGGCGGCCAAACACGGCCGGGTCGCGATCGTGACAAAACGCAAAGGCGTCGATTCGAACACCGCCTGGGCGCAGGGCGGCGTCGCCTGCGTGACGAGCGGTGAAGACTCGTTCGATCTGCACATTCGCGACACCCTCGAGGCCGGGGCCGGGCTCTGCGACCGGGAGGCGGTCGAGACGGTGGTGAAGGAAGGGCCCGAGCGGGTGCATGAGCTGATGGATCTCGGTTTGCACTTCGACGAGCGCGATGTCTCCGGGCATCGCGAGCTCGATCTCGGCCGCGAAGGCGGGCACTCGAAGCGTCGCGTCCTGCACGTGCACGATCTCACCGGTTACGAGATCGAGACGACGCTGCTCCGCGCGGTGCAGGCTTCGCCAAAGATTGAGCTGCTCGAGAACCACATGGCGGTCGATCTCATCACGGCCGCGAAACTGGGCTTCGCGACGGAGGATCATTGTCTCGGGGTTTATGTGCTCGATGAAATCTCGGGAATCGTGGAAACGATCCGGACAGATCGGCTCGTCCTCGCGACCGGCGGTTGCGGCAAGGTTTATCTCTATACAACCAACCCCGATATCGCGACCGGCGACGGGGTCGCGATGGCCTGGCGCGCGGGAGCGGTGGTCGCGAACATGGAGTTCGTCCAGTTCCATCCGACCTGTCTTTTTCATCCGCAGGCGAAATCTTTTCTTATCTCGGAAGCGGTTCGCGGCGAGGGCGGGATTCTGCGCAACAGCCGCGGGGAGGATTTCATGGCGCGGGCCCATCCGCGCGGCTCGCTCGCGCCCCGCGACGTGGTCGCGCGCACGATCGACGCCGAGATGAAGCGCTCCGGCGCGCAATGCGTTTACCTCGATATCACGCAACAGCCGCGGGAGTTTTTGATGGAACGTTTCCCGCACATTTACGAGACCTGCCTGCGCTACGGCATCGACATGGCGAAAGAGCCGATCCCTGTCGTGCCGGCGGCGCATTATCAGTGCGGCGGGATCAAGACGAACATCGACGGCGCGACGAGTTTGCCCGGACTCTACGCGATCGGCGAAGTCGGCTGCACCGGTCTGCACGGCGCAAATCGTCTCGCGAGCAACTCGCTGCTCGAAGGGCTTGTCATCGCGCATCGCGCCTGCACCGCGCTTGTCGCGAAGCGTCCGCCAGCGTATCCGGCCGGCGCGATTTCCCTCCCGGAATGGCAATCGGGCGACGTCCAGAACGTCGACGAGCTGGTCGTAATTTACCACAACTGGGACGAGATCCGCCGGCTCATGTGGGACTACGTCGGGATCGTTAGGACAGACAAACGGCTGCAGCGGGCGAGCGCGCGCCTGCGCAATTTGCAGCGCGAGATCCAGGAGTTTTACTGGAATTTCCGGATCACGGTCGACCTCCTCGAGCTGCGCAACCTCGCGACAGTGGCGGCTTTGATCGTCGACTCGGCGCTCAGCCGGAAGGAGAGCCGCGGCCTGCATTTTACGCTCGATTACCCGGAAACGGATGACGCCGGCTTCCGCCGGGACACGCTCCTGAGCCGCGCGTGAGCTGGTCTGGAATGGTTCGTGCTAAAACCGAGATGACGAATCAAGGCTTGCCTGAGCAGTCGATTCAGATAGAACGAAGAGCGGAAATGCTGACGAAACGGACGAAAACTCTCTGCACCACGCTGGCGCTGGCCGCTCTGGCCGGGCCGCTCCTGCAGGCGCAATCGCCCTACGAGAGCAGCGCGGATTTCGCGAAATACGCGATGAAACTGCGGGCCCAGGCGCTCCTCAAAGTCGAGCCGCAGGTTTTCGTCCCGACGACCTCTCGCTTTTCCTCCTCCCGTTTTCCGTGGAAGACAGACATCGTCACGACCATTTTCTGGATCGGGGAAACACCGACCGCGAACAACCCGGTGCCTAACCACAAGAGTTCCTGGGACCCGGATTGGACGCGCAATTACGGCGGCTTCGACAATCCCGAGCCGTCGCGCCGGCACGATTACATCCCGGTGAATTTTGTCCCGCGGCAGAATCCGTTTTACTGCGCGTTGCCCTACAACGACGTGAGCCACGGCCAGTTCAAACCGGAAGCGCCGATGGTGGTGCCGTGGTACCGGCAGGCCTTCGTGCAGCAGGGGCACTCGGTTTGCAAGGATCGCTGGATAGCGATCCGGCGCGGCAGCCGGGTT
>JBBQHV010000174.1:0-4546 GCA_038324295.1 Chthoniobacterales bacterium | reverse complement strand
AGACTCGCGACGAACTCCTGATTCAATTGCAGCAGCTTTTCGTAGAAGCGCATCTGCATTTCGCCCGCATCGCCGGAGACCGTGACCGCACGCTCATTCATGAACTTGCGCGAAAACTCCTGCACGCTGGCCGGCGTCAATTTGCCGTCCGCCACCTTCTCCAGAAGAACCTGGTAACGACTGAGCGCGCTTTCGTTTTGCTCGGTGAGAAAGGCTGTGACGCGCTGATACCAGCGCGGCCATTCCTCCGGATCGGCGTCCGGGTCCGGGGGCATCGGGGGCGAAGCGGACGGCGGCTCCGCGCCAGCCGAATCCCCGAGGAGCCCACGCATGAAATCGTTCGCGCTTCTGGCCTGGACCTCCGAAAGGCGGTTGAAAAACTCAAAGCTAAGCGCGGAGAGACGGCGGTAAAATTCCGCTCCTTCATCCTCGAGAAACCGCGGCAGGCGATCCTCGAGCGAAGAGGGCGCCAGCTCGCCGCGCGCGACTTTCTCCAGCAGTTCCTGCCATTGGCCGAGGAGACCTTCGCAGTTCGACGTGGCTTTGCTGGTGAGAGCTTCGAATGACGCTGTCCAGTCCATGGCGATGGGGTTCTGGTGCTAGTTTGGTTTCTCAGCCTTCGCTCCGCGAGCGGGAGCCCGGTCGCCTGCCGCACGCGTGATTTCCTTCCTCCAGACTACTCAGATCCTTCGAACCGATACCATCGAGATATCGAGCGTTGAATCTCAAGTCAATCGAAAATGCCTTCCCGTGTCACGGCGCCTGGCGTCCAAATCCTCCTCGTGGCCCGCGCGGATGCGGCCTTCCGAAAGCGGGCGCCACAAAACCATGGCAAATGCGACCCGAATAATCGACCCCGCCTAACGATCAGTCGAGCTAGCGGCATCTGGACCAGAGGGAGAACGAAGGGAGCACACTCCGGCCACGCTGCGATTCTTCTGAACGACGACACGATCCTGGTCGCGGGTGGTTCGTTGAAACGCCGGAACTCCTCGGAAGTCGGCGCCCTGACGGCACCCTGAGCGACCGTTCCTGGGCCGCAGCCACTCGACCGGACCATGCGAAGCGTTGACTTGCCACGCGGCCTACCCTTCACACTTTGACGGCGTGTTTCAGCTTCTCGCAACGGACCCCGCGACCAAAGGCCGCCGCGGCCGCCTAACGACTGCGCACGGGGCGATCGAGACGCCGGCCTTTATGCCGGTCGGGACGCAGGGGAGCGTGAAAGGCGTGAGTCCGCGCGAGTTGCACGAGCTCGGGGCGCAGATCATTCTTGGGAACACCTACCATCTTTTCGTTAGGCCGGGAATGGAGGTAATGCGGCACTTCGGCGGGCTGCATCGTTTCATGAATTGGGACGGACCGATCCTGACCGACAGCGGCGGCTACCAGATTTTCTCGCTCGCGAAGATTCGCAGGATCACCGAGGAAGGCGCGCATTTTCAAAATCATCTCGACGGCACGCCGACTTTCATCTCGCCCGAGATCGCGATGGAAATTCAGGCGTCGTTAGGTAGCGACATCGCCATGGTGCTGGACGAATGCCCGCCTTATCCGTGCGAGTACGATTACGCGGCGCGCAGCCTCGAATTGACCGCGCGCTGGGCGAAGCGCTGTAAGATTGTAGCGTCCGCTGTCTCAGCGGATCGTCGCGGTTTGTCCGCTGAGACAGCGGACGCTACAACGCAGCTCACATTCGGCATCGTGCAGGGTGGGACGTTTGCGGATCTGCGGCGGGCGAGCGCGGAAGCGACGGTCGCGATTGGCTTCGACGGCTATGCCATCGGCGGGGTGAGCGTGGGCGAGCCGGAGCCGGAGATGATGCAGGCGGTGGAATGGAGCGAGCCGTTCCTGCCTAACGACAAGCCGCGCCAGGCCCTGGGGTGGACGGAGGTTCCGGCTTGGCCGCGCTTCCATTCCCTCCGCTGATTGCCCGACCCGTCGGGACGAATTGACGCCGCGCCTGCCCCAAACCATGCTGCCGCCATGAGCGCGCAGGAAATCATCGCCGAGTTGCCGAAGCTAAAGCCGGATGAGTTCCGCCTCGTTCAGGAAAAGGTGGAGGATTTGGCGAAAGCGAAGCATCGGTTGTATGCCGAACGCAACGCAGGACGTCTCGTCCTTGCGGGCCCGCGAGTCATCCGTCAGGCGGAGGTCGAGGCGATCCTTGACGAGTTTCCGTGACTTGGCTGCTCGATGTTTTCCGCCCTCGTCGCCCACCTCGTGCAAAGCCACGAGCACCATTCCCGCGCGAATGAATGGTGGCCGGGCCGTGCGCTCGCCGTCTGTCCGATCACCGAACTGGGCTTCCTGCGGGTCGCCTGCGCACTCGGTTCCACGATGGACGACGCCCGCACAGTGCTTGCCGAATTTCTCCGCGACGAAGCGCCCGCTTTCATCCCTTGTGATCGCCACGCGCTAGACAGCCCGGCAATAACCTCTCCGCGCAAGACCACCGACATCTACCTTGCGGACCTCGCCACGGCGCGCGGCTGGCATCTGGCCACGCTCGATAAAGGCATCGCGCATCCTGCCGCCGACCTCATTCCAGAACTGCCTGTCCAGCCCTGAGCGTGATCGGGAGACGGCGTCTTTTCCTCGTCAGCAACTTAAGCATTTGGTGCCAGGGAAGGTGCATCACAAGGCGATTTCCTTGGCTTGATTGCATCGCATCCATTATGACAAACGCCAGCATCGGGGATTTCAGCAGCTTTCGGACGTGCGACGGCTTCACCTCCTTCAGGTGCTTCAGGATTCTTCCCGATTTCACGTTCCGCACGACACCGCCAACCCGCTTCGCGGCGCCACCGCTGATTACTTTTGCAATTTCTTTCGGCACTGCCAGCTCAGCCGTGATTGTGCGACTTCCGCCCTTGAGCCGAATAAAGGCCGCCGCAACTTTCGCGATCACCGGTCCAGCGTTCTTCCACTCAGACTCTTCGCTTCGCCGGGTCAGTCGCTTCAGCGCCTGGTCACTCAATACCTGAAAGTCCAAGTTCGCGGAAGGCAGAGATGAGAATGTTAGGTCGTCCATTTCGCAGCTTTATTTAACGGAACGATGGCCTCTCGCGTAACCGAGGCAACTCGGACGCTGGCGCGTAAGGGAAGCCATGACTGCCAACGGGGACTTTGCCACTTACCCATTCCGGAGGAACATCTCGACGGCATGTATCAGCTGGTAAAAACAGATTCATCAAGCAAAGCGCGGTGCGGGCGCCTCACGACGGCGCACGGCGTCATCGAGACGCCGGCGTTTATGCCGGTCGGGACGCAGGGGAGCGTGAAAGGCGTGAGTCCGCGCGAGTTGCACGAGCTCGGGGCGCAGATCATTCTTGGGAACACCTACCATCTTTTCGTTAGGCCGGGGATGGAGGTGATGCGGCATTTCGGCGGGCTGCATCGTTTCATGAATTGGGACGGACCGATCCTGACCGACAGCGGCGGCTACCAGATTTTCTCGCTCGCGAAAATCCGCAGGATCACGGAGGAAGGCGCGCATTTTCAGAATCATCTCGACGGCACGCCGACTTTCATCTCGCCCGAGATCGCGATGGAAATTCAGGCGTCGTTAGGCAGCGACATCGCGATGGTGCTCGACGAATGCCCGCCTTATCCGTGCGAGCACGATTACGCGGCGCGCAGCCTCGAATTGACCGCGCGCTGGGCGAAGCGCTGTAAAGCTGTAGCGTCCGCTGTCTCAGCGGACAAACCGCGCCCTCATCAGTCCGCTGAGACAGCGGACGCTACAACGCAGCTCACCTTCGGCATCGTGCAGGGTGGCGCCTTTGAGGATCTGCGGCGGGCGAGCGCGGAAGCGACGGTCGCGATCGGCTTTGACGGCTATGCGATCGGCGGGGTGAGCGTGGGCGAGCCGGAGCCGGAAATGATGCAGGCGGTGGAATGGAGCGAGCCGTTTTTGCCTAACGAAAAGCCGCGCTACGCGATGGGACTGGGCACGCCGCCGCAGCTCCTCGAGCTGATCGCGCGCGGCGTCGACATGTTCGATTGCGTGCTCCCGACGCGGCTGGCGCGCAACGGCACCGCCTTCACCGCTGGCGGCACGCTCAACCTGAAGAACGCGGAATTCATCATGCAGAAGGATCCGATCGAGGAAGGCTGCGCCTGTCCGGCTTGCCGGGAATTTTCGCGCGGTTACATCCGGCATCTGGTTAAGGCCGAGGAGATTCTCGGGCTGCGCCTCATCACCCTGCACAATCTCCATTTCTATCTCGACCTGATCCGGCGCGCGCGGCGTGCGATCGAGGCCGGAACCTTCGACCCGTTTCGCCGCCAGTTCGTGGCCGGCTATCGCGTGCGCGAGGCGGCCTAACGAGTCTGCGCGACGGAAGCCCCGGCGAAGATTTTGTCGAGCGCGGCGAGCGCGTGTTGCGGGCCGAGATATTTCTCGCCGTCGTAGCTGCTCGCGACCAAGCGGCTCTGCTCGTCGAGGACGAGAAGTGACGGGATGCCGTCGCCGCCAAGTTGTTTCAACTGGGGAAAATCAGCGAGGTGATCGAAATCGATCGCCAACCAGGGCATTTTCGTG